>JACMRH010000451.1 GCA_014376535.1 Cytophagales bacterium
AAAATAGGTTTGTGGACCTATTTTTTTGCCAATGGGATATTAAGCAAAAAGGAAAACTACTTGAACGGTGTCTTGCATGGACCTTATGAAGAATTTTATGAAAACAGTAAAACTAAATTAAAATCGACCTATAGGCTGGGAAATTTAGAAGGAAAATACAAAGAGTATTATGAAAATGGTGTTCTTAAATCAGAAATTTCATTTGCAAAAGGATTAGAAGGCGGAGCGTCCAAAACATTTTATGAATCTGGCAAAATTGAAACAAGTGGCCATTTTGTAAATGCCAAAAAAAATGGTGTTTGGAAGTATTACAATTCGCAAGGAAAGATAGAAAAAGAGGAGTCTTGGTTAAATGGAGAATTCCTTTCTAAACCGTGATGAAAAATTAGCAATTACTTTATATTATGATTTTCATGAGGATTATCAGGTGAAAATAGGAATTGGAAAGGAACATTTACCTAAAGTATTTCAAATGGTTAAATCTTTACATAACCGTGTTGAAGGCACTGGAATGGAGCTTTACATCATTAAAAGAATAATGGTGAACAACTGAGGTAAAATTGAATTGAAAAGTGAAGAAGGTGTCGGATCAATAATTAAGTTTTTTTTACTTGAAAAGCAATTCCTAATATAATTTTTAACAAATTTCAATTTTATATTTGACCTAAAATTTAAACAGCCATCTAATATTTCCGTATTCAAAGTATTATGAATTCAAATTCTCAAAGTCAGATGATTAATATGAATTCGGAACTTTTAAAATCCATTAACAATCCATTCAGGTTTGCGCTTTTTTTGCTTGCAAAACTTCCAATTGGTTTTTTAGCTGGATTAAGATTGTTGAAAGCCACGCCTGAAGAAGCAGTTGTTTGTATCAAATATAAATATATTACCAAAAACCCTTTTCATTCTATTTACTTTGGTTGTCTTGCAATGGCTGCTGAACTGGCCTCAGGCACATTAGGCTTAATTTATTCTATGGGCCTTTATCCTGAAGTTTCCATGCTGGTAGTGCATATGGAAGCAGATTTTGTAAAAAAGGGAAAAGGAAAAGTATTTTTCACTTGCACAGACGGTAATATTATGGGAATTGCAGCGAATGAAACCCGCGCTACTGGTGAGCCAAGAACTGTTGTCTCTACCAGTATTGGACGGGACATAAATGGTTCTGAAATTGCCAGGTTTAAAATTACCTGGTCTTTTAAGGCGAAATTGGTTAAGCCTCGTTGTTAACCACAGTTTTATTTGCTTTGGATTGTTTGACATTTTTAAAGTATACCTTAAATGTTGTCCCCACATTAAGTTCGCTTTCAACTTCAATCTTTCCGCCGTTATTTTCTATTATCCTTTTAACTATGTACAGACCAATACCAGAACCTTCTACATGGTCGTGAAGCCTTTTAAACATCCCAAACAGCTTATTTTTGTAAGCTGGGTTTATGCCTAAACCATTGTCAGCCACAGTTAATATGGTATAACCTGAAACCACTTTTGTAGAAACATTTACTGTAGGAATGCGCTCAGGAGATGAATATTTAACAGCATTTGAAATAAGGTTATAAAGAATACTTCGCATATTCTTACTGGAGAATTTAAATTCTTCAACTTCCAAATTAAGATTAATCTGTGCTTTTGCCTTATCAATGATAGATTTTATATCAAGTCTAATTTCTTCAATTAGGGTATTTAGATGAACAATCTGTACATCGTCCGAATTTTCCTTTTGGACTTTGCTTATTTCAGTTAAATCATTTAAAGTATTTTTGAATTTCTGTATTGAAGCAGTTGTCATCTGCCTTATCTTTTCAAATTCAGGATTGTCATCGTCTATTTCTAAGAATAAAGCTGTTATTAATCCTTCGATATTTGAAATAGGGGCTTTTAAATCGTGAGATGCTGTATAAATGAAATTGTCAAGGTCATTGTTAACCTTGCTTAATTCTTTGTTATTGGCTTCCAGTTCCTTATTTTTCTTAGATAGTTCTTCAGTCCTTGTTCTTACACGGTCCTCCAACTCATTGTTGATCATCAGGAGTTTTCTTTCCTGAATTCTAAGCTGGTTGTTTTTCCTGTATAGATCTACAAAAACACCAACTTTTGCCCTTAATAGATCTCCATTGATCGGCTTGTAGATGTAATCAACAGCTCCTGTCTGATAACCTTTAAAAGCATTATTGTCATTATTATTAGCAGTAATGAATATTATTGGGATGTTTTTTAATTTATCCCTTTCATAAATCAGGGCAGCTGTCTCAAAACCATTTAGGTTAGGCATATGTACATCCATAAGAATCAATGTAAAATCGATCTCAGTTAGTAATATTTTTAAAGCTGCTTGTCCAGAATTAGCTTTTCGAAAAGTGTAACCGTCCCTTTCGAGGATAACCTGGATTGAAACCAGGTTATCTTCGCGGTCATCTACAAGTAATATTTTAATTTCAGAAGAATCTGTCATTGTTTTAAAAGAACTTTCTATTTATAAATCCAGATTCTCATTAATGACATCAACTGGTCGATTTTTACCGGTTTTGTAATATAATCAGATGCACCAGCTTCAATACATTTTTGCCTGTCACCCTTCATTGCTTTTGCTGTTACAGCAATTATTGGCAATGTAGTATTTTTATTCTCTCTTCTTATCTTCTGGGTTGTTTCATAACCATCCATCTCTGGCATCATGATATCCATTAAAACAAGATCTATTTCTTTGGCAGGATCGTTGAGTATGCTTATCGCTTCTTTACCACTTTCTGCAGTTATTGCATTGATATTATAACGCTCAAAAGCTGTTGTAAGGGCAAATAAGTTTCTTACATCATCATCAACAATCAATATATTTTTACCTTTCAATATATCATCTTTCAATAATATATTTTCAATTATTTTCTTTTTATCGGCAGGTAATATAGTATGGTTGATGTGAATGTACTTCATAATTTCCTCATACAAAACATCAAAAGATTTTACATCTTTCAAAATAATACTATGGGCAATTTTCTTTAATTCTTTAGTTTCTTTTAAACTAAAGTCTTTTGCTGAATGAATTATGATTGGGGTTAACTGAAGTTGCTTTTTAGAATTGATCTCTGTCATTAATTCTTGCAAGCCAATATCAGGAAGCATATAATCCAGCACTATACATTCAAACTGCTTTTCTTTCCAAAGTTTTATTGCTTCTTTACCTGTATGAACAATGGTAATGTTAATATTAGGATCGTCAGCAAATAGTTTAGCTACTTGGGAAGAATCAATTTCATTATCTTCTACTAATAATAATTCTCTTGATTTTCTATCGTGGAAATCAATTACATCTTTGTAAAGTTCGTTCAGTTCTGAATTCTTAATCGGTTTAAGATTAAAACTTCTTGCTCCACGGCTGTACGCTAAGGACTTATTCTCTTCACCGGAAATAACATGAACAGGGATATGACGAAGATTTATATCGTTTTTGAACAGGTCAAGTACTCTCCATCCACTGGCATCAGGCAAGCGAACATCTAATGTGATAGCCATAGGCCGGTAGGTGTTTGCGAAGTAAAAGACATCTCCGTAATTCGATGCAACAACAGCTTTAATTCCATATTCATGTGCTTTATCAATCATGATTTTCACAAATCGAAGGTCATCTTCCACAATCAATAAAACCTTGTCTTCAGGGATGATTGTACTTCTATCATCCCCTGTTTCATTTACCATTTCCTTGACAACTTCAAGTTCAGAGGCAACATTTGTTTTGGCGTATGATTTAGCAGCCATAATATTGTCTAAAACATTTCCACTACCTGCTTGGATTGCTTCCAGGGCAACAAGATTGGCTTCATCAGAAACCATTTCTATCGTTTTGGTCCTTTCACCAGATATTGATAAAGGAACAAATAGGGTAAATGTACTTCCTGAGTTTACAGTACTGTCAAGTTCAAGTGTACCTGATAAAAGTTCTGCTAAACCGCGGCTAATGGATAGTCCAAGACCAGTCCCTCCGTATTTACGGCTGGTTGAACCTTCTGCCTGCTGGAATGCCTCGAAGATTATGTTCTGCTTGTC
>JACMRH010000452.1 GCA_014376535.1 Cytophagales bacterium
TAAGCCATGCAATTTCTGGACGTAATTGGTTCCTTCTTTTGTTCTGGCTACTACATATAAAATCCCTGTTACAGTATCAATTACAGGAGTTCCTACAATCCCCATATTTCCAGTAAAATCCAGGTAGTTTCCACCACATGCTCCTGTCATGTCTGTATTTCTTGGTGGTACTACTCCTGTACTTAAAAAGCTGGTTTTCCACAAAAAATTACTTTCGGCAGGAGTTTCAGCGTCAAAAGCGTATACAGAATTATTTACTGTAGCTACAAAGACAACATTTCTTTTTCCTTTGCCAGGAATATTGACACCTGAAATAATTAAAGGCTGCGCATAAATCTGATCATCTACAGTTCTGGTAAATATTTTTCCAAATGAAGATTGGTTTACATTATCAATATTAAGTATTGTCTCTTTAGTGTTTTCGCCAGTCCTGGAAAGATTATTATGTTGTGTAGAAACATTTATCTGGGCAAAAGTGTAGGATCTTAATATGCAGGCTGTAATAAATAGTATAATTCGAATCATTATAATTTATTTATATATTATCCAATTATAATTATAAAAAATCACTTCTCAATAAATTGAATTGTTCATGATAATATTTAGACCAGCATTTTTCATTGATATTCTAATTATGTTATCATTTCTTAAAACAATGTCTATTTATGGAATGTTTTAAAACCATATTCTAAAATCATGTTGACGGAAAACCATAAAAAACGAATTGCTATAATTGGTGCAGGGCCGAGTGGTTTATACATATTCGACAAATTCATTAAGTCCGGAAACATGGATTTTGAATTGGACATTTTTGAAAAGAAGAAGCAATTTGGATCAGGCATGCCTTATAGTGCTGAAGGAGCAAATGAAGAACATGTCACCAATGTGTCAGACAATGAGATTCCACATCTTGAAACTACTATAAATGAATGGATCAAAACAGTACCTAAAGCCATTTTAACAAAGTTTAAAATCAATCTCGATAGTTTTAATGAATACAAAGTTTTACCCAGATTATTATTTGGACAATATTTATCCTCACAATTTGAACTGTTAAAGACAAAAGCAAAAAGGGTCCCTATTTCTGTCAGACAACACATTGACGTAGTAGAGGATATTCAATATCAGCCGAACGAAGTAACTATTAAAACTATATCTGGAAACATTTACAATTTCGACTTTATAGTAATTTGTACAGGGCACCATTGGCCAACCAAAGAAGAAGGGAAGATTCCAGGATACTTTGATTCCCCATATCCCCCTGCTAAACTTAGGTTATTGCAAAACAATGCCATCGCAATAAGGGGTACTTCTTTAACCGCAATTGATGCTATCAGAACATTGGCGCGACATAACGGTAGTTTCTCTACCGACAAAAATGGTAAACTTAAATTCAATGTCAGCAATAATAGCCCTGACTTTAAGATCGTCATGCATTCCAGAAATGGCATGTTGCCAGCTGTAAGATTTCATCTCGAAGATTCACATTTGTCTTCTGAATCCTTACTCAGCAAGGAAGAAATTGCTGAAAACATACTTCAAAATGATGGCTTTTTATCTCTGGACTTTTTATTTGAAAAGGACTTTAAAGAAAAATTTATTCGAGCTGACCCAAAATTTTATACCCGGATCAAAGATCAAAGTATTGAAGATTTTGTGGATTCTATGATGGAGTTGCGGGAGAAATTAGATCCATTTCAATTATTAAAGGAAGAATATGCTGAAGCAGAAAAATCAATTAAAAGAAAAGAATCTATTCATTGGAAGGAGATGCTGGCAGTTTTGAGTTTTGGGATGAACCAACCTGCAAAGCATTTATCTGCTGAAGACATGCTAAGACTTCAAAAAATATTGATGCCCCTTATTGCCATTGTAATTGCATTTGTCCCCCAGAGTTCATGTCGTGAACTGATTGCTTTATATGAAGCGGGAATTTTGAATATTGTTCCGGTTGGTTCGGAGAGTGCAGTTGTTCCTGTAATAACAGGAGGAATTAATTACAATTATCGTGATGAGGACAATGATCTGCATTCAGTTTATTATAAAACTTTTGTTGATTGTATTGGGCAGCCGCATTTGTCTTTTGAAGAATTCCCTTTTAAGAGCCTTATGGAAAGCAATACTATCAGCCCGGCATATCTTCGTTTTAAATCAGCAGAAAAGGGATATGAACTTCTGGCAAAAGGCAATAAATCAGTATTGAAAAGTAATAATGGGAATTACTACCTAAAAGTCCCAGGAATTGCAATTAACGACAACTTTCAGGTTGTGGATGAATATGGATCGGCCAATAATCGGATTTACATAATGTCAGTTCCATACATTGGGGGATATAATCCAGATTATTCCGGACTCGATTTTTGTAATTCAGCCTCTGATATAATTACCAAAAGCATGTTGTCAGAAACATCATGGAATGAATATCAGTCATCATCATTAAAATAACTTATATAATATTATTCATTCAATGGCATTATTTTTTGTTGAGCTAGTAAAAGTATTCATGATAATATTTTTGAGTTAGAAACTATGAATAGGTAGTAATCCCATTCTAATAAATACGAAAAACAACTATGGACGACAATAACATCAGCAGGCGAAAAGCTATCAGTGGATTGGGTTTAGGTTTAGCTGCAGCTGTAGTTGCTCCAGTTATTCAAGCTCATGGTTCCAGCAATGGAAACAATGCTGACCCTGAAAAATTGCAGGACCCAACTACAAAATATCCAAAACCTCCTTTCAAAGGCCAGTCACAACCCTGGCCGGGATTGGCTAGTCAAATGGAGCCAAAACCTGACCATGGTGAAACAAGTTACAAAGGATCAGGGCGATTAAAAGGACGAAAAGCATTGATCACCGGAGGTGATTCCGGAATGGGGCGGGCAGCTGCTATTGCTTATGCCCGTGAAGGTGCCGATGTAGCCATTAATTATCTGCCTGCTGAAGAGCAGGATGCCAAAGAAGTTATTGCATTGATAAAAGCAGAAGGCAGAAAAGCTCTTGCTATTCCCGGTGACTTAAGAGATGAGTCATTTTGTAAGAAACTTGTTGATGAGGCAGCAAAAGGGCTGGGAGGTTTGGACATTATTGTTAATAATGCAGCAAGGCAACAAACCCACCCTTCTGTTCTGGACATAACTACAGAGCAATTTGATTGGACTATGAAGACAAATATTTATGCGCCATTTTGGATTATCAAAGCGGCTTTGCCCTATCTGCAACCAGGTTCATGTATTATCGGAACCACTTCAGAACAGGCAACAGATCCTTCTGCTGATCTGTATGACTATGCACAGACAAAAGCTGCTACTACAAATTATGTACGCTCTTTGGCCAAACAACTTGCGCCAAAAGGCATTAGGGTAAATGGAGTGGCTCCCGGTCCGATATGGACACCGTTACAGGTTAGTGGAGGCGCCACTCAAGAAAAGCTTAAGAATTTCGGAGGCCAAACTCCTATGGGAAGGCCCGGGCAGCCAGTAGAGCTGGCATCAATTTACGTACAACTTGCTGCAAGCGATGCAAGTTATGCAACAGGACAGGTATATGGGGCATCCGGCGGATTTGGAATGCCATAATTCCATATTTAAATTAAACAATAAGTAGGTTAAGGTGATAAAATCATCTTAACCTTTTTTTTGAATATACGTGAACCTAAACTTCATCTTTTAGGGGCTCTAACGAAGTAAAGCATAAAATACAGATATTAATCAGGCTAAAATTCGATCAGTATTCTGTTCAATACGTTAAACATGAAGAAGTGAAAATTAAATTTTGTCTAAAATCGTTATGTA
>JACMRH010000453.1 GCA_014376535.1 Cytophagales bacterium
ACTTTTCCAGAGCCCAATGAGGATGGAAACATTGAAGAGGCTTGGGCTGTGCATCAAATGCATACCACCGCGAATTTTTCCAGAACTAGCTGGTTGGCAACGTTTATTTGTGGTGGGTTAAATATGCAAATAGAGCATCATTTATTTCCCAGAGTGTGTCACATCCATTATCCTCAGATCTCTGAAATTGTGAAGTCCACAGCTTATGAGTTTGGAGTGCCATACATTGAAAACAAGACCTTTTGGTTAGCTTTGGTATCACATTATAGAACTCTGCGCTACTTCGGAAAATATGCACTTGAGGAGAAGTGTAATAACAACGTTACTTCAATGGTTGCTTAAATTTCAATGTAAACTTCCAGTATTTTAATGACACCAACAGGGTTTATGGATAGGTTTTTAATAGAAAAGGGGATTAGGTAACTATCTCCTTTTTTTATTTCATATTTTTCTTCTGAAGTTGTAATGCTTCCCGCCCCTTCAAAACAAATTAATATTATAAACGATTTTTTACCGGTATAATCTTTGTTAATGGTTTTATCTAAAACCAATAAATTTGTGGTGAAATATTGACACTTAGCCAATAGGTTTGCGCTATTTTTATGTATCGAATAGTTTGTTTTGTATTGAGGGTGAAATTTATAATCTAAAGCTTCCACAGACTCTTCCGTATGCAAATCACGCTTTTGACCTTTATCATCAAGCCTGTCAAAGTCATATATTCTGTATGTAACATCAGATGTTTGCTGAATCTCTGCCAAAAGTAGACCTTTGCCAATTGTATGGACTCTGCCCGCCGGAATAAAATAACAATCACCTACAGAAACAACTTCTCTGTTTAAGATTTCCATCAATTTACCATTGTTGAGACTAGCCTGATATTCTTCTGGGTTAGTGTCTTTATTGAATCCTACAATAAGCGAGGATCCCTGATCTGCCTGAAATATATACCACATTTCAGTTTTGCCAAATGAATTGTGCCTGGCCTTTCCTAATATATCATCCGGATGTACTTGTATCGACAAGTCTTCATTGGCATCAATAAACTTAATTAAAAGTGGAAATTCATTCCCGAAATTTGCATAAATGTCTGGACCTAATAGATCTCCTTTATATTGAAGAATTAAATCAGTAAGAGATTTGTCTTTTAACTCCCCATATTCTACCACAGAGACATTTCCTGTAACACCAGATATTTCCCAGGTTTCTCCACAATTCGGAAGGGGTGAATAATCCTTATTTAAAATGGAGTGAATTTTATTTCCACCCCATATTTTATCTTTAAATATTGTTTTGAATTTTAACGGGTAAAGCATCTTTTCATCCATAAGCCTAAGCAAATCTCGAATTTTTTAGAAACAAAAGAAACAAAACATGCGCAACATTAATTTTTATTTACGACAATTTTCTTGATGAAAATTTGGTTGCCCGATTCTATCTTTACAATGTAAAATCCTTCGTTGAAACCAAGCACGGATACATCAAATTCATTCAACCCAGAATTGATATTTATCTTTTGTTTATAATATTCAGAACCGGCTAAATCAGTAATACTTAAAACCCCATTGGAATTGTTTTCTGAAGTAAGATCTATTTTAATTTTATCATTTGCCGGCACAGGATACATATTGATAGCAGCGCTATTATTTTCTTTGGAAGAAGTAAGTCCATCTACTGATAAAGGTTTATTGAATATTTTATAAAATTCCAAGGCACCTGTAATGTAAACAGCAGGGGCGTTCCAATTAATTGCTACTTCAACTTTAGTATAACATTTTTGTAAGTCAGTAAAACTTTTTGCAAGATAGGTAGTGTTGTTAGGGCAACCATCACCTGTTGACCCTGATGGTCCACCCACAACCCATCCTGGCACAGGATCGGTTATTCCGTCCGCAGCAGAAATTCTATGGTGAATGTTCATTACTTTTTTGCTTCCAAAACCAGTAACAAATGAATATCCGGTAGCATTTCTTCCCATGATATAATCTATTTGGGATAAAACAGCTTTGGCATAGTCTATGTTCTTGTTAACAAAATAAGCATTAAGTAAAATCATTCCTTCATTGGCAGCCTGTGAACTGCTTCCCCAGGTGAAATCAGAATTGCCATTTACACCCATTACCATTTTGTAAGGTGATGTGTTAGTCTGATAGTTTTTAAATTTATCTGCAAGGGTTATTAATTTGTTCATAGCATTTGTACTGTCAGCAAAACCTTTATCAGTTAAATTCTTTCTATTAAAAACCAAAGAAAACAAACCTAATGTCCTGACATTAGACCAGTTAGGAATGCCATAGTTTTGTGCATTGTTAAATTTGTAATAAGAATCATCTTTTGTGGCTATATACAATTCATTTCCAGCCCATTCAAGTTCGTCCGTTACATTTCCATCACCATAACCACCGGTAATCACTGCTGGATATCCTCCTTGGGCTGGTGGGTTAGTAAAATAAATTGCAGGGTTTGCCACTCCCCAGGCATAAGATTTTTTTGCAGCATCAAGACATGAGTTTGCATAACCCAAATCGAAGTCTTTGTATAATCTGTAGGCTACAGCCATTACAGCAGCAAAATCATAAGCTGAACTTGTTGATTTTTGTACAACATACCTACTTTCAATGGCATCTGCGGGCATAACA
>JACMRH010000454.1 GCA_014376535.1 Cytophagales bacterium
CCAGGCATACTAATATTTTCATAATAAATTTGGACTTTTCTTATTACTTAAACATATCTTTCGGTCAGTAAGTTACATTTTTTTGAATTTCTACAAGAAAAAAATGAACAATACCAGAATAGAACTTCTCAAACAGTATATCATCGAGGAACCAAATGATCCTTTCAATATTTATGCACTTGCAAATGAATACCTTACCGAACAACCTCAAACAGCTTTAGAATATTTTGAAAAATTGCTGAAAAATTATCCCGATTACCTTGGAACTTACTACCAGGCTGGGAAACTGTATGCAGCATTTGGACAGACACAAAAAGCAAAAGCTACTTTTGAATCAGGAATTGCCCTGGCTTTAAGGCAAACAAATGCAAAAACACTGAATGAATTGAGAAGTGCTTTGAATGAAATACTTGATGACGAATAAATTGCGATTTCAGCTTTACTATTAACGATTTAATAAAAATTAAATTGCACATATTCCTTCCTAATATCCTCCGATCGTAAATCTAAAATCGTAAATCGTAAATTAATTGATTGGTTCAGATTTAAATATTGCCAAAGACTTTTTACTAAATGGAGATTTGGTAGCTATTCCTACTGAAACTGTTTATGGTTTGGCTGGCAATGCACTTGTTGCTGAAACTGTTGCTAAAATATTTGAAGCTAAAAACCGGCCATCTTTTGACCCACTAATTGTTCATACCCATAGTATCGATTCAGCCAGAAATTATGTTTTAGAGTTTCCTGATTGGGCTTTAAAACTTGCAGAAAAATTTTGGCCAGGACCACTTACTCTACTTTTACCAAAGCAACGCAACATCCCCGATATTGTTACCAATGGCTCTGAATTAGTAGGAATTAGGATTCCAAATCATCAACTCACTTTGGAATTGCTAAAAAGCCTGCCTTTTCCTTTGGCAGCACCAAGTGCCAATCCATTTGGCTACATTAGCCCGACAAGTGCCCAACATGTTGCAGATCAATTAGAAAATAAAATATCTTATATTCTTGATGGAGGCAACTGTACAGTCGGATTAGAATCAACCATTGTTGGATTAAAAAATGGGAAACCTGCCATATTCCGATCTGGTGGAATTCCTGCTGAAATAATAAATGAATTGCTTGGCTTTGAAATTGAAGTTTTATTGAGTTCCTCTAATCCTCAGGCACCTGGTATGCTGGAGAACCATTATTCTCCCGGAAAACCTTTGTTCGTTGGAAATTTGGACGAGTTGATAAATTATCACACTGGAAAAAAAATAGGTATCATAAGCTTTTATGTTAATTATTCAGCTCAAGTGAATAAATCCCTTGTACTTTCACCTAAAGGAGATTTAACAGAAGCTGCTGCTGGCTTATTTGCCTCACTTCGTGAAATGGATAAATCAAAAATTGAAATTATCTTGACTGAAAAATTCCCCGAAATAGGAATAGGAAGGGCAATTAACGACAGATTACATCGAGCAGCAACAAAAAGATAACCGTCCTTTTCAAAAGAAAACAGCATTTTTGCGAAATGAAAGTCACAATCATCACTGCAGTTTACAATGGTGCAGAGCATATCAAATCTTGTATTGAATCTGTTTTAAACCAAAACTATCCGAACATTGAATATATTCTTGTTGATGGTGCGTCAAAAGACAACACTTTGAGCATCATAAACTCTTTTGGAAACAAAATAGCAAAGGTTATTTCTGAACCTGACAGAGGAATGTACGATGCTATGAATAAAGGACTCCGGGTGGCAACCGGCGATATAGTAGGAATTCTTAATTCTGATGATTTTTATGCCAACAATAAGATTATCAGCAAAGTTGTAGAAGGTTTTAAAAGATCTGGAGCAGATAGTTTATATGCCGACATTGCATTTGTTCTGAAAGATAATTTGAATAAAACTGTCCGGTATTATTCATCCGGCAACTTTAAACCCTGGAAATTTCGTTTTGGTTACATGCCCGCTCATCCATCCTTTTTTCTGAAAAGAGAAATTTATGAAAAGTACGGCCACTTTAAATCAGACTATAAACTCTGCGCAGATTTTGATTTGATAGTCAGGCTTTACCATACTCATAAAATATCGTATGTCTACCTGCCGGAAATGATAGTGAAAATGAGAATGGGTGGAAAGAGTAATCAAAGTGTGGCGAATATTATGCTCTTGAACAGGGAAATACTACGTGGTTGTTTAGAAAATGGAATTAAGACAAATATTATTTTTATCTATCTGAAATACTTTACAAAGATTTTCGAGTTATTGTTTAATAAGAAAGGAAAACTTGAGTAAAGCAGCTATTGTTATTGGAGCCGGAATCGGTGGTATTGCCGTCGCCATTCGGCTTGCAGTAAAAGGTTATCAGGTTACAGTTTTTGAGGCGAATGATTATTCTGGAGGCAAATTATCAGAAATCACATTTGATGGTTATCGTTTCGATGCCGGGCCTTCACTTTTTACTTTGCCTGAATTGGTTGATGAACTATTCACTATAGCTGGCAAGGACCCTCGACATTACTTGAAGTACCAAAAATTAGACGAGATCTGCAAATATTTTTATGAGGACGGGACTCATATCAGAGCCTATTCTGATCCTGAAAAGTTTAGCCTGGAAATAGAAAAGCAAACAAAAGTAAAATCTGGTACTGTAAGAGATCATTTACTAAAGAGCAAAAGAATGTATGAACTTACAGACAAGCTCTTTCTTCAATCCAGCCTGCATAAGTTTAATTCTTATTTAAATAGGCACTCACTTAATGCCTTCCTACATCTGGGGAAATTAAAAACCAATCAGATAATGCACGAAGTCAATCAAAAACAATTTGAGGACCCGAAGATCACCCAACTCTTTGATCGTTATGCAACTTACAATGGATCAAATCCCTACAAATCGCCAGCAACATTAAACATCATTCCTCACTTAGAATATAATCTTGGCGCTTACTTTCCGACAGAAGGAATGTATTCAATCACAAAATCACTGGTAAAATTAGCAGAAGAAATTGGGGTGGTTTTCAAATACAATTCTCCTGTTAAGGAAATCAGGATTGAGAACAATTCTGTTGTTGGAATTATTCAAAATGAAAAATTCATAGAAGCTAATATCGTTGTTTCCAATGTTGATATCAGCAATACATACAGACACTTGCTGAAATCACAAAAGGCACCTGAAAAATTATTAAGCCAGGAAAAATCCAGTTCAGGTTTGGTTTTTTATTGGGGAATTGATAAAAATTTCAGCAATTTAGGACTGCACAACATATTTTTTTCAAACGATTATAAGGAAGAATTTGAATCTATTTTCAACAAAAATGAAGTATCATCTGACCCGACGATCTATTTAAACATTTCATCCAAACATAAACCAGACGATGCTCCTCAAGGACACGAAAATTGGTTTACTATGATCAATGTCCCCTACAATTCAGGTCAGGATTGGGATAGGATTATAGATGAAAGCCGGCAAAATATTATTAAAAAGTTAAACAGATTATTAGGTCAGGACATATCCGTTCATATAAAGTGCGAGCAAATTCTTGATCCCAGATCAATAGAGCAAAAAACAGGTTCTGCAATGGGAGCTTTGTACGGAAACAGTTCTAACGATAAGTTTGCTGCCTTTTTACGACATCCAAATTTTTCAAGCAAAATCAAGAACTTATATTTCTGCGGCGGAAGTGTTCACCCTGGTGGAGGAATCCCATTATGTCTGTTTTCAGCAAAAATTGTTTCAGGTCTGGTAAAATGAATTCATAATTCATAAAAGAATAACCCATTATTCATCCCTAATTTTTATATTGCTGGAACGGATTTTGTTACCTACAACCTAAATCGAAATCAATGAAGGCGCTTACCGAAAAAGGAAAAATCAAAATACATGATCTTGCAATAAAATACGGAATTTCATTAGAAGCAGTAAATTCTTTGTTGCTTTCAATAACTTATGGAGGAGGGACACAGGCACAATTCAATGTTCCGGAACTTGGTGGAATGGGCCAATGGATGAAAGGTGGTATGACTATGGTGGGAGACATGTTTAACCATTCACTGAAGAATACTGTAGATAATATATGTACAGAACTTTCAAATTTTCTTCATACGGAAGAGAATTTTGTTGAAACTAAAATGGAGAAAAATAAGGATTTTTTTGGTTCAGGAACATGGTGGCCTTCGGAATATGGCTCCCCTTCTGCTAGTGGATCACAAAACAGTATGAAATACGCTTATTTTGGTCCACCAGTAAAAAGATTGGTAATTGAGAGTGACGGTAAAAGAAGCATATACGATACTTTAAATTTTATAATCTCAGGAGTTTCACAAAGTCAGGGCAATTCCAAATCCCTCAGTTTTAGCAGTCAGTTAGGTCCTGTTCATTTAAGTAATCTTCCGGTAATTTCAAACATAGGCTCTGATGCTGATGATGAAGAAATTTACACTAATGCGGAAGGTAAAATTTCTAAAGAAATTTCTGAAAATGTATTCCCTGCAGATGATAAAGATGATGTATTTGTGTCTATTGAGAAACTAGGACTGTTACTACAGAAAGATCTGATAACCAGAGAAGAATTTGATGCTAAAAAGGCTGAACTTTTAAAAAAACTATAGTATTTTACTAACTATCAAATTTAAGGTACGTATACATTTATATTAAAAGTTACATTTTATTTATTTTTCATTGCATGGTTTTTTAACATTTTGTTAAACAGCAAAGGAGATGAAAAAATTAATTAAAGTACCCTTAGTGCTCGCTTTAGCAGCAATTCTTTCAGCCTGCAACAAAAAAGACCTTGAAATTGATGCATGTGCAATTGATCAATCAAAGGTTGTTACGCAACAATTAAATATTGCCCCTTTTGAGAAGATCAGAATAAGCGGAGATTTTGATGTTCAGTTCGTCCAAGATCCTAAACAAAATGTGATTGTCACATTAGAATCCAATTTGATAGATAACTTGAACAAATCAGTTATCAACAAAGAATGGAAGCTGGAATTTGTAAACTGTGAAAATAAAAAAACAGATATCCCCGTAATTATTTCCGTGCCTGATTTAAAAGCTATTGACATAAGCAATGCCAGCTCGGCAAAATCCTTGAATGAATTTAAGCTTACCGAGGTTTTAATATCTACACATGGAAATGGAAGTATTATAATGGACATTTCTGGTGAAACTGTTACTGTATTAGCTGACGGGCCAGGTAACATTACGTTAAGCGGAAAAGCAAATCAACTAAACGCAAATTCTTTGGGCTCAGGTACAGGGTATCTTCATTTGAAAAACTTTTTGGTACCAAAAGCTTCAGTAAATATCAAAGGTGCAGCCCTTTCTGAAGTTTCTGTCACAGACAAACTTGATGTGAATATAGAAGGAAGCGGAAAAGTATTTTACACTGGCAACCCAGTTGTCACCTCAAACATTTCTGGTTCAGGTAGTGTCGAACAAAGTAAGTAATTATTCGATTTTATTGGTTAAAGTGTAATTACCAACAATGTAAGGCCTTAGACGGCTTAGCACCACCAGCAATATTAAAACACTGTATGTTACAGTTTTATAATGCCAGTAAAATTGTCTGAAATTTCCAAGGATCAATTCCAGGTTAAATATCAAAACGCCCAAAATAAATATATAAAACCACCATTTTGAGATAGATAAGGTGAAATCTTTTGATTTTCTGATTACTATAAAATTATATACCAGATAAGTAAGTGCAGGAAACAAAAAGTAGAATGCATACAAACGTTGCTGTGGGAAGACAAGAGAGGTAATAAGTAATATATAACCCAACTCCCAGATTTGTTTTAAAGGATTATCTTCTTTTTTAAATGGCCATGTTCTAAGAAAATAAATCGTTCCAACGATTAATAATAGTCTACCCGCATGGATTATTAATTCTACTGTTTCCTTGTTCAAAACAAAAATGTGTCTTCTTAAATGCAGAGTATGTAAATCTTCAATTCCTGGAATAAAGAGTGTTGAGATGAGGGAAGCTAAGCCATGTATATCATTAGTGCTTACATCAAAAATGTTCATTTCATTAACAGGATCTATGGAAGTCTTCCATTCCTTAATTAAAAACAGCGTTTGTTCCCATCCTAAATAAACCATTGGCAAAAACAAAAATATCATGGTGAATGCTATTACCATCAGCGCACTTTTCCAATGGTTTCTATAGATTAAATACGGTAAAGCTACTATCGGCATCACTTTACTGATTATTCCCAATGCTATAATGGCAGAACCAAAGGCTGCCTTTCCTGACCGTATTTGATAAATTCCTTCCAAAATAACATATAAGAGAAAAATGGTAAACTGCCCAAGATGAAAATTCCTGTAGATAACGAACGATACAGAAAAAATTGAAGATGTAACAAATGTTATATACTCGTTTTTTGTAAAACCATTAAGATCAAAATACTTCTCCAATAAAATCCAGGACCTATAAAGAAAAAAAAGATTTAACCCTTTCCAAAGAAACGCAGCAAAGAAAAAAGGCAAATTAGCAAATGGTCCAAGAATGAGAGCCAGAGTTGGACTTCCGAAATAAGGAAAACACTCACATGCACCATAAAACTCTCTGTAAATATTTTTCAGCTGAAATAGCTCTCGGGAGGCATGGTAATAAATAAAAAAATCACCATCCTGGAAGTATTCAAATCCTAGATAAACAATACCCAGAACACCCATTATAATTCCTAAAGTAATCTTCCTTATTTTATTAAGATTAAAATCCGGCGATGATATAAATCTATTATCTACAGGGGAAGAAAAAGGGTTTTTCATGTAGTTCTATTTGCTGTAGGAACAATTGGTTCCATTAAGGTACAAAGCTAGGTGGTAAAACCAGATCGCATCAAATTTACGATTGAGAATTACAAAGATTACGACCTGAAAGCAAAAGGCATAAAAAAAAGGAAAACCAATTATGGCTTTCCTTTTCTAACATTTTAGATATATTTCGACTAAGCAACTGCAGCTTCACTGAAATTAAATTCAGAATCAGCATTGTTC
>JACMRH010000455.1 GCA_014376535.1 Cytophagales bacterium
TAAGGACGGTACGAACGGAACCAACGGGCTTGATGGCCGAACCGTTCTTAACGGAGCATCAGATCCGGTATCTACTACAGGAGCCAATGGAGATTTCTATATCAATTCAACAAGTAGTAAAATATTTGGACCAAAGGCAGCGGGTACCTGGCCAACAGGAGTTAACCTTGTCGGGTCCGCAGGGACAAATGGATCAAGCGGATCAAATGGTACGAACGGAACGAATGGAACAAATGGGCTTGATGGTCGAACTGTTTTAAGTGGTGTATCAGATCCTGTATCTACTACAGGAACCAATGGAGACTTTTATATCAATACAACCAGCAATAAAATATTTGGACCAAAGGCAGCTGGGATCTGGCCAACGGGAGTTAACCTTGTCGGACCAGCAGGTTCTTCTGATAACTTAGGTAACCATACAGCTACACAGAATATCATTTTAGGTTCAAATTATTTAAGTGGAGATGGAGGGAATGAAGGTATAAAAATTGATGCTCTAGGAAATGTTGGCATAGGAATAAATCCTACCACGCCTACACCTTTGTTCGTTTACCGGCCTTCCTCAGCATTTGGGCCAGGCACTGGTACTATAATTGCCTACAGATCAGGAGGAACCAACGCTGGTGATGGAGGAAGCTCCTGGAGTTATAACAATGCTGATGGTGCATTGAGGGCAATAAACTTTGGAAGTAACAATTACTCAGCCGGTGTTTATGGTAGTAGCCCGTTGACTGTTTCTAATAATGCAGGGGTTGTGGGCACAAATTCGGGAGGAACTATATTTGGCGCCCTGGCATATAATGATGGCACAACAAGCTATGGACTTTATACACCAGATAGACTTTATGTTGGAGGGACTTCTACTTTAAATGGAGTAGTAACTATTGGCAATACTCTTCGATTGCCTACGGGCGCTGGTTTAAATAAAGTATTAACATCAGATGCATTGGGCAATGCATCATGGCAAGCCTTATCAACAGTTGCAATTGGAACGGGTACTCAGAACTATATTTCAAAATGGAATAATACTCCCGGTACGACACTAGTGAATTCAATTATTTATGATAATGGTACCAATGTTGGAATTGGTACTGCCTCGCCTCAAAATAAATTGGATGTTGAAGGAGGTATGGTAATTGGAACTACTTATGCTGGTGTTACAGCCGCACCCATTAATGGTTTATTGGTACAAGGAAACGTTGGCTTAGGAATTGCTAATCCACTGGTTAATTTAGCCATCAGCGGCGCAATTTCATATGACCAATTACCCCAAATGTATGCTTCCGATGGTGGTTTGAACCCTGGAGATCACACCTATATTAGAATAGATAATCAAGTTAGTACCAGCATTACAAGTATCAGTAATGGATTAGAAATTGGCCAAATGCTAATTATTGAGTACATCGGCAATAACTCATTAACTATTAGAAATAACGGAAACACGAAAATGGCTACAGATTTTACTATGGATATAGATGATATTATAACTTTTATTTGGAATGGAAGTGACTGGATTGAAATATCCAGAAGAAAAAACTAGAGCAACTTTTATTTAATAAACCCTTTCTGATAGTTATAAAAAGGTAATCCACATTTTTAACAGTAGGGATATTTTTAAATATTTCTCCTTGTCTACTACCTTTTTTTTGACTTTGTTTGTAATGGCAGATTAAGTCCTAAAAAATCATATTTAATTACTATACATGAAGAGGTTATTATTAGTTATAGCTTTAGCTATCAGTAGTTTATCATTTTCTCAAAATAACACACCTATTCTTACTATAAGGGGAAGTGAGTCTGGTTTAAGAATTATGACCAAGTTGCGTGAAGCATATGGCAATAAATACAAAGACCGAATGATAGACCTTGCAGGTTTTGGTAGTACTATGGGAATTGTATACTTAAAGGACAACCAAGCCGATATTGCAGTAACGTCCAGGAAAATGACTGATGAAGAACTAGCTGAATTCCAACAAGAAAATGTTGAACTAACAGAAGTTCATTTTGCAAAAGAAGCATTTACAGTGGTTGTAAATAAATCGAATCCTGTAACAAAACTCACAAAAAAGCAGGTTGGAAACATTTTTGCTGGATATATTACCAATTGGAAAGATGTAGGTGGTGCAAATGCTCCTATCAGGGTTTTTATCAGGTCAAACACTTCGGGTTGCTACCTGGGTTTCAAAGAATTGTTTTTGGACAATATGAATTATACGTCTCGTGCTTTAATGTTAGGCACAAATGCACAACTCAAAGGCCAAATCGCTAAAGACAAGTCTGCTATCTCATATCTTGGTTTTGGTAGTGTTGATAAAAATGTAAAAATGCTTAAAATATCTATTGATGATATAAATTATTTTTCACCTACAGCCGAAAATATAGCTAACTTAACTTATCCTATTTATAGAACTTACCATTTTTACTTCAGAACTAAGGATAAAGAAAAGGTGAAACATTTTATTGAATTCGTTAAATCTGACGAAGGCAAAAATATTATTCTACGAAACGACCATCTTCCAGCAGATTAATTTTCAGAGTATGGATTTTATTGGAATAATGCTGACTTTTTTAAGTACAGCACTTATAACTTTCAGCAGACTTGTTAGTGACCAGCAAAGAAATCTTAGAAATTACCTGGTTTATGTGGGGTTGATGGTTTCAGGTGCCGCTGTATTTGTTACTTATAATAATGTTCAGGCTCAGAAGGAAAGACTGAGAAAATCAAATGAAGAGAATGAAAGGTTCAAACAAGAGGTTAAAGGCCTGAAGTTTAAAATGTTTGCTCTTAATAATCAGATTCAGGTTGCAACGAGTTCATTAATGCAAAACAATGACGCTGCGAGTACTGCTATAGCTGAAAAATTAAGATCTTCAACTGGCGAGTTATTGTCTGCTAATTTTAGCTCTACGTCCATCGTTAATGATTTACTGAAAGAGCAAAATGATAGCCTGAAAAGAGTGATCGTAAAAGCTGTTAATATCATGAAACAGTCAGTTTCCCAATCTGAAGCCAACATGAAGGCCCAATTGAAAGAATCTGAAACTAATCTAAAGCATTTAGTAAATAATTCACAAAGCACATTGAAGATAGATATAAACAATCTGGAGGAACATGTAGATGATAAGTTTGAAGAAACTGCAAAAAAACTTCAAATAATGTCTGAAGAAATAGAAGAAGATAGCTCTTCTTCAGATTAGAATTATTATTACCAGAATATCAGTTAGATTTAAGTTTGCAATCGTATTATATTATTTTTAAATTCTTTAATTTTTCATAGAAATGATATTAATTTCTACCCTCATTTGATATGTTTTTGTTTAAAATTTACCCAACTATTATATTAGGTTAAAAGTGGTACGGTTCCTTGTCCTAAGCTAAGTCAATCGTATATTCCAATTTCTACAAAAGAATCAAAAACTTTTGAATGATTACAAACAGTTGCATTATACAGATTGAATTTTCTGATTTAAAAATGCCATCATCATATGCGTTTTTCTAGTCTAGAAAACTTTCAAAAAAAATGAATTAAGTTGTTACTTTTTTTGAACTCTTGTTTAGATTATATTACAGATTTGATCATGAGAGGAGCGATAGCAACAGGGGAAAGGATCAATTTTAAAAAATCTTTTTTAAACAATATAAGTTTGTCTTTTAGTTCTAAACCTTGCAGTAAGGAATGGGAATATCATGCCCTGCCGCAAAGAACGAACCTAAACGAAGCAGAGGTTCTGAGGGAAATGTTACCACATCTGAAGGCCGCAGGTTTAGACAAAAGTTTGCTGGATTTTATTGCAGGATACGCCAAACAGCTTCCGTCTATTCTTATCCGGGATAGGACCTAATGCAATGTAGTTCCTCTTCAATTTTGAATAACCATTGAATCTTTCAAATACTTAATAGAAGAATTTTTGAATTTGAAGATTAAAATATCTTCATGCTATTTATAGCTAATCGTAATTTTGGCAACCTATGGAGTAATAAAAAAAGGCCTCAATTGAGGCCTTTTTGCGAATTAGTACCCAGAGCCGGAGTCGAACCGGCATGCCCGTGAAGACACAGGTGTTTGAGACCAGCGCGTCTACCGATTCCGCCATCTGGGCCTTTATTAAAGGACTGCAAAAGTAGTAAACATGTGCTGAAATCCAATACAACTAAGCAATATTATCAGAATAAATTGGCATTTTGCAAGTTCTAATTTTTGAAAGCAAATTGATGGTTAACATCTTTTTAAGGAAGTATTCATATCTTTTATTTTTTCCATCTATTGCCTTATTAACTTATTTGCTTTTTAAAAGGGGTCTGTCACTCACATTTGATTCCTATAATTTTTTATGTGGTGCAGATACTTTTAAAAGATTCTTAACATTGTATATGTGCGATGGATCCGCCATGATCTTATCTCCACCAGGTTATTCAATTTTCCTTTCCTCATTTATCCTTTCTCCGATAAGTCTTCATTACACTTATATTTTTACTACAGTATTTATGTATGGGTTCACATTATACTGTTGGCACTTAATCTTTAAAGAAGAAATAACAGATAATTATATCTTTGCTTTTGCATGCCTTCAAATTGCCACTGGATTACCACTTTTTTATATTCATTTATTTATATGGTCTGAGGGCCTTTTTGTTTTTTTTATCAGCACAGGTTTGTTAAGCTTTTATAAATTTAAAGCTCAAAATAGTGTTTACTGGCTGATTTTATTTGTTACTTCTTTTGCGCTTTCTATCACAGTTAAATATATTGGCTTAATAATATTCGTGAGTATTGCGCTGGGTGGTTTACTTTCCAATAAAAAAACTTTCAAAGGGTACCAATACTTTATTTTAGGTATTCCCTTGTTTTTGTTTTTAGGTTTAATTCTTATTAATTATTTACTAGCGGATTCTTTCACAGGAATCAGACCATTTTTGAATCGAGATGGATTTGAAGTTTTACAATCATGTTCAGGAGTAATCTTCAATTGGGTAGCCCCTGCAAATTTTTTTCCACCCATTTTTTCTACATTATTTATTCTTGTGCTTAGCTTTTTATCCTTCTATTTTGATAGGTCACATTTTAAGTGGGCAATTACATTTTTTGCATTCTTTTTATTTTTATTTATATCTGCGTGGAGAACAGATATTGAATATGACGAACGTTTATTTGTTCCTGTTTTCCCATTTTTCATGATGTTAGTTTTTAATTTGCTTCAGGATATTCCTAGATTGAAACCATTATTCTACTTTAGAAATGCATTTTTTATACTTTGGACCACATATGCATTTCTCCGATTAGGAAAGAATGTAATTCAATGGACATATTAAAACTTGACACTCGGAATTCTTTAGTTTCTTTGTGCAAGAATTATTTCAATTGAAAGCCAGGCTAGCATTTTCAGAATTAAAAGACATTATTAATTTAAGTTTACCGATCATCATATCACAAGTTGGATATGTTTTGATGGGTTTTTCAGATAATTTAATTGTAGGAAAGCTGGGGGCTGTTGCCTTGGCTGCGGCAGGAGTTTCAAACTCAGTTTTTTTTCTTATTGTAGTTATAGGAATAGGAGGATTGTCAATATTAGCACCCTTAGTATCAAAAGCCTCTGAAGAAGAAGATCATGAAAAAGCAGGTAGTTATGTCAAAGCTGGTTTAGGTGTAGCGACACTTTATAGCATTTTAATAGTGCTCTTATTAGGAATTGCGGTTTATCATTTTGATTTTTTTGGGCAGCCTGCTAATGTTACTTTTTATTCAAAAGAATATTTGGGTATTTTGATATTTTCTGTACCCCCAATGATGATGTTTATTGCCTTAAAACAATTTACAGATGGGTTATCAAATACTAAAATTGGAATGTATGTCAGCATTGCAGGACTTATAGTAAATATTATTTTATGTTTTGTATTAGTTTATGGGTATGCAGGGATAAAAGCAATGGGCCTTAATGGCGCAGCTATTGCTACTACTTTAGCGAGACTATTCATGCTTATAGCAATGTATGTTTATGTTTTTACAAGTAAGAATTTTATAAATGAGCGGAAATTTTTCTTTAAAAAATGGTTTGAAATTAGAAAAGAAACTTTTGAGCTATTCAGAAGGGGCTTTCCAAATGGCCTGCAAATGCTGGCTGAAAGTTGTGCATTTTCACTTGCAGCGGTTATGGTGGGTTGGATCACAACAGCACAATTAGCAGCCCACCAAATCGTATTATCATGGGCAGCATTGAGTTATATGGTTTCGACAGGGATCTCAATCGCTGTTTCTATTAGAGTAGGAGCAGGGCTTGGAGCTAAGGACAAGTCAAGAATCTTATATGCAAGTTATGTAGGACTCATTTTGGTTATATTATATGAGGCTGGAACCTTTGCAACCTTTGTTATTGGAAAAGAATTTCTTACCCAATTATTTACTATTGATCCGGAGGTGATGGCAGTTGCACCGACGCTCATGATTTTAATGGGTTTATTTCAGATTCCTGATGGGGTTCAGGCAATATTATTAGGTGCTTTACGTGGGTTATTAGATGTTAATATTCCGACATACTTGGTTTTGTTTTCTTATATAGCTGTTTGCCTACCAGTGGCGTATTTATTAGGATTTACTTTTGGATTCCAATCAGCTGGAATATGGTTTGGATTGGTCATTGGTTTGTGTCTGTCCTCAGTTTTATTAGCGATTCGGTTTCATTATTATACCAGGAAAATTGATTTCAAAACTTAACAGGTTCCAATCCAACCATGGAGTCTATAATCTATTCTTTGCCTAAGAGAGATATGTTAAATAGACTTTTTAAATAATAAAGTAAACACAGTTCCTTCAGGCCCCGAAGCACAGGATATACTGCCTCCCATTTGTTCAATCCCCTTTTTTACAATAAATAGCCCAATTCCGGATCCTGAAAACTTCGTACTGAAATGTGGCTCAAAGATCTTTTCCAATACTTCTACTGGAATTCCTGAACCATTATCTATGATTTTCAAAATGATATTTACCTCTTGATTTTCAACCTGTATTTTAATATTTCCTTTTCTGTCAACAGGAATCGCCTGATCTGCATTTAAAATAAGATTTGCCAATATTCTACCTAGCATTCGTTCGTCTGCTACTATTACAATTTCTGATTCAGGAAATAGAAATTCTACAATTACCTTTTTTTCTGAAGTATATACATCTACTACCTGTTCAATAATCTTTTTCAGGTTTACCGATTCAAGAAAAAGCGAGGGCATTTTAGCATAAACAGAAAATGAAGAAGCAATTCCATCGAGAGTCTCAACTTGGGTAATCAAATTAGAGATAGTTTTATCCAGTTTTTCAGGATCAGTCTTTTTGCCATCAGATATTACTCTTCTTAAATGTTGAAGGGATAATTTTATTGGTGTTAAAGGGTTTTTAATTTCATGAGCGACTTGTTGTGCCACTTCCCTCCAGGCAATCTCTTTGTGACTTATAGCCATAGACTTTTTGTTTTGCTCAAGTTTTTGAAGCATTAGATTGTATTCCCGTATAAGCAATCCCAATTCGTCTTTTGATTTCCATTCTAATGGCCTGTTATCACCTTCCAGTGTAGTTTTCCTGATTCTAAGAGTAATTAATTTTAAAGGATAGGTGATGAAATTGCTTGCTGCATATGAGAAAAATATGAATACCATGAATGTGAAAGTGGCGATATTAATAATGATTTTCAGCGCATTCGTTATCCTGGCAGACAGTTCTTTTCCCGATGCAAAAAATGGTATGCTTATGATGCCTAGTTCCTCACCTGTTTCACTGCTTCTTATTTGTACGTAAACATGATTGAATGTTAATGAACCAATTCGTTCTTCCTGTAAAAATAATTTGTCTTTTTCCTGCCTTATTGCAAAATAGGCAAGTGGATTTACAAAATTTGATACTAAACCAGATTCATATAAAACCGGACTACTACTAATCAAAAGCTGGCCAGATTTTCGGTAAATATTCACATCTGTATTATGCAATCTTGCAGACCTTAAAACATATTCGTTTAACCTATCCAGATTTCCTGTACGATAATAATAATTTTCCAGTTCCTCACTCAGTGCATAAGCAATATTTGACGCATTGTCTTTGAAATGTGCTTGTAACTCTTGATTGTAAGAAGTAATTACAGCTGTCAAAACTCCACCACTTACCAGGCTTACCGGGATAAAAAAAGCCGTAATCGTATAAAACTGGATTTTAAAGGTTAGGCTATTATAAAATTGATTGAAATCAAAGAGCAAGAGATTTCCAATGAAAAATATTAATATAGAGAGTTCTATTAAAATAAAGAGAAAAGACATATTTGAAATAAATACCCATTTAGGCAATACTTCAGATTGAACTACTATTTTTCTGCCTTTTCCAAGATTTGAAACCAGAAAATTAGAGTTTGCTATCTCCACATTTGTATTAAAGCTCGCACTGTCCAAAAGAATTTTATTTATTATGTCTCTTTTGAAATTGTAATTTCCAAAGCTATTTGTCAATTCACCATTGTTATAAACAGCGTAGCTATATCCCGAAGTATTTTGAAAACTTTCAGATTTTCTATCAACCAATAATATCGGAAGTATACTATTTGGGATAAATCTTTTTGTTTGAAGCTCAATTAGAATTGATCCAGCTTTTAGGCCTTTGTCAGTGATTATCACATTGCTTAAATAATTTTTAAGTATTTGATTCTGCTGGGTTATGTAGAAATAAATTTCAGGGTAGTTGGTTCTATACAGTTTAAATGGAAATTTACTTCTGACTTGTTGCAAGGTCCTGTTATCGTCTGAGTTTAGAGAATTTCCTTTGTCATCAAAAACTTTAATCTGGATATCGTAACGGTTAAGATAATTGCCCAGATAAAATCTGCGAACCTTCTCTTCCATGTCTTTTACAGAGAAAAGTGGATTGGAAAAGCCATTTGCAACATATTGATCTGTGGCAACTTGTCTCGATATATCATTTAATATACTTTCTCCCAGTAAGTTGTTTTCCTGTAATTGCTGAGTTATAAAATTTATTTTAAGCTGTAGATCTCTTTTTGGATATAATTGGGAGAGTGAATATGTTCCAATAAAAGCGCAGCTTAAACCACCCAATGTGTAATAGACCAATGCAGAATAATCGAATGAATGCTTATTAGACGGCAGTTTTAGAATCGTGATTAATAGAAAAAAGAAGCAGTGTATTGTTCCAACAGCGATGCTTATTTTTGGACTATAATAGGTTGTGAACAGTAAAAAGACCAATAACCCTGGCAAATAGTTTTTAAATATTCCTTTTGCAAATGTTTTATCGATCAATTCAAAAGCAATCCTGGAAATCCCAATAAATAATCCGGCAGATAGCACGATATAAATGAGTAAAAAATAAAAGGAAATTTCAATAGATATAATTTCAGATATGTCTAAAGTGTATTTTAAAGCATCAAACATTGAATATATCCCTGTTCCTAAAGCAAACAAACTGAAATGACTAAGTGCAACAATGAAAGAAATACCAACTCCAGAAAGCATTTTATACTTAATAGAATTATCATTCAGCTTTGCATAAATGCTAGTCTTCTTTATCAGATTCTTAAAAGCGAGTAATCCACAAACTAAAAACAGCATATGGAGCATCAAATCTCCAGGAGTAGGGGTAAGCCGGTTCCAGTTAAAATGCTGTGAGTTAAAAAATTTAATAAAGACTATTGAATTAGGAATTTTAAATATTAAAAGTAAAGTCCTGATTAATAAGGCATAACAAATAATAAAAAATAAAATTATATCGTATTCATGTTTCTTCCACAGCACTGCAAAATCAGACTTTATAAATTTTTGATAAAGGAAGTCATGAAAAACAAACAGTCCTTGCCAAACATAGAGTGAAAGTAAAAACAAGAAAATTGCGATAACAATTAGTGTAAAGACGTCAAGCCAGCCCGTTTCGTGAATTAACCCATCTGAAAATTGAATGGAAAATAAGTATTCGCCTTTGGACCCGGATACGAAAATGTCCTTTGTGATTTCGTAGTTGTTTATATCAGTGACATTGCTTCCAAACAATTGGCTGTTTGGACCTGAACGAATGTATTGATTGGTTATATTATAAGAGAAAAATAAGGGAACAAGATTTACAATTTCAAATGATTCATTCTTATAGAGTAGTGTGTCCTTAACAACTAAGAATTTTCCTGACTTTAACTCTACATATTTCTCTAAAAATTCTCCTTTAACCCTCTGAAATTCAGGTAAAAAAATATTGTTTCCCCAGAATATCAGGTTTCCATTTTTAAATACAGATTGGTACTCTCCTTTTTTAACCAATGTTTCGAAGTTAAAAAAGCCTGAAAGTCTTATTGACTCTTTTAGTTCATTGTTTGACCTGTGCTTTTTAACTATTATTTTTTGGATTTTATCCTGTGAGCTTTTTTCAAAATAAGATTTTGCTATCTCTTTAGTTTGAAGTATTCTGGAACTTATTAGTAAAATAACTAGGAAGAGAAATGTAATAGAAACCCACTTAAATAAGTGTTTACCTGTTAAATAATTCAATCCAATATTTATTTTATTTGGGACCAATTTTAAATAAGTGTAACCAATCCGAAATTACAATTTAAACAGGCTATGTGTCAACTTATTTCAGGAATGTACATGCATTTAATATCAAAAGCCACCTAAAAGGTGGCTTTTAAATAATGCCAGCCTGTAAGCCGGGTTCTGTCGTGTCCTGTCATTTATCTTGCCTCAATCTTGCGATTGCGATCTAGCAGCCTACCCTCCCTGAAGTTTCAACTTTTCAGCCAAACGCGGAAGCGGGCAGCTTCACTATTCAGGGTTTATTTGGCCTTTCAACCCGTAAGGTTTGCCTTGCCCCCGAATGTTACCACCGGGGCGGTGAGCTCTTACCTCGCCGTTTCACCTTTTCCCTTCTCTAAAAATAGACAGGGGTAGTTTATTTTCTGTTGCACTTTCTGTGGCCTTATTTCTAAAACCCCTTCCCGTTAGGAAGTACGGTACCCTGTGTTGCCCGGACTTTCCTCACCGAAATACATCGGTGCGACAGGACAGCTGGCGTTCCAAATATAAGGATGAAAGATTGAATTACTCATTTAATTGTGCATTTCAAGATTAACGGCATTATAATTTTGAGTTTACGGAAACACATAGTCATGAAAAAACCTATCTATTCTATTAAAAACCTTTTCTTATGTTCTCTTTTATCTTCCCTAACCTTAGGAAGTTCTTTTGCACAAACTGATTCAAAAAAAAATGCGAAGAAGGCTGACCTTTCAACCAAAGAAAAAGTTGTAGCTACTAAAGATCTTGTTGTTGCCAAAATTAAAGTTGATGGCAACGGGCCTAAACCGGATTGGGCACCTCAAATCAAAGATGAAATGCTTGCGGTGATCGAAAAACTTGCCAGCTATAACTCACCTGACCTTACTACTTTACCTGCTAAAGAAGCTAGAAAACAACCTTCACCGACAACAGCTGTTCTAGACTTGATTAAGGAAAATAATGTGGTTTTGCCTGAATCAAAAGTTGATACATCAGGCAAAGAGATACCTGTAAAGGATGGAAATATCCATTTAAGAATTTATACACCGAAAGTTGGTGCAGGTCCATTTCCTGTAATTGTTTATTATCATGGTGGTGGCTGGGTTATTGCAAATCTTGATACTTATGATGCTTCTGCCAAAACAATATCTGAGCAAACGGGCAGTGTAGTTGTGTCTGTAGCTTATCGTCAAGCACCAGAATTTAAGTTTCCTGTAGCACATAATGATTCTTATGCCGCTTACGAATGGGTTTTAAAAAATGCAGCTTCAATTAAAGGTGATTCTAAGAACGTTGCTTTAGTAGGAGAGAGCGCTGGTGGGAATCTGGCAGCTTCTGTAAGTTTGATGGCCAAAGAAAGAGGCGTTCAAATGCCTATCCATCAGGTTTTAGTATATCCAATTGCCAGCGGTGATATGAATTCAGAGTCTTACACAAAATATGCTAATGCCAAGCCTTTAAATAAACCAATGATGAAATGGTTTTTTGACAATTATCTAAACAATCCTTCCGAGTTGAAGAGCAAGTATATCAACCTTGTAGCAACCGATTTGAAAGGCATGCCATCAACAACAATTATCACAGCGCAATTAGATCCATTACAAAGCGAGGGTAAGCTTTTAGCTGAAAAATTTAATGCAGCTGGTGTAAGAACGATGTATAAAAATTATGATGGAGTAACACACGAGTTTTTTGGTATGGGAGCAATTTTGCCCTCTGCAATGATGGCAGAAATGCTAGCTTCAGAACAATTGAAAGAATCGTTTTTAAAAGCTAAAAAATAGAAAAATTGCCCTCAATTGGCTTTAAAATCAATTGAGGGTTTATTTTTAAAGATTTTAAAGCCTTTCTAAAGCCATCTTGGCTCTTGCCTGCGAAACACAAAGTGAAGCCCTAAGATATCTGCCTCCATTTTTACCAAATATTATACCAGGTGTTACAAATATATTCTTATCATAAAGTAAAAAGTCTGCATAAGCAGGTACATCCTTTATTGTATCAGGAGCTTTGGCCCATACAAAAAGGCCCATTTGTTGCTTATCATAGGTAAATCCTAACTTATCAAAGAACTGAAAAATTAATTGTCTTCTCTCAAAGTATTCCTGATTACGGGCATCATGCCATTCTTCTTCATTTTTTAAAGCTTCTATAGAAGCAAGCTGAACTGGTAGAAACATTCCAGAATCAATATTGCTCTTAACACGAAGAATTGCCCCTAAATAATCTTCTCTTCCTACTACCATACCAACTCTCCATCCAGCCATGTTGAAGGACTTACTTAAGGAATTTAACTCAATAGCAACTTCAAATGCCCCAGGAACTGAAAGAATGCTAATCGGTTCATCATCATTTAAAACCAAACTATAAGGATTGTCATGGCAAAGTAATATCTGATGTTTTTTAGCAAAAGCAATCAGTTCAGCAAACCTTTCTAAATTAGCTTTTGCGCCAGTAGGCATGTGAGGATAATTTATCCACATCATGCGAACTCCTGTCAAATCCTGTTTTTCAATTTTAGCTAAATCAGGATACCAGCCTGTTTCTTCTGTCAAATCGTAAGTTACTATCTCTGCACTTAAAAGATTTGACACTGAAGTGTATGTTGGGTAACCTGGATCAGGTACCAAAACTTTATCCCCCGGATTTAAAAAGGCCATAGAAATGTGAAGTATACCTTCTTTGGAACCCAGTAAAGGCAGAATCTGATTTGCCGGATTTAACTTTACCTTATAAGTGTCCTCATAAAAATCAGCAATTCCTTGTCTTAATTCTGGTAAACCTCTGTATGGCTGATAACCGTGGTTTTTTGAATTCCTGGCTGAATCTACCAGAGCCTGAACAGTGTTTTGAGATGGAGCCATATCAGGACTTCCAATTCCAAAACTAATGATATCCTTTCCGGCATCGTTCAGTTTTTTTATCTCTTCTAATTTTTTAACGAAATAGTAATCTTCAACTTGCTTAAGCCGGTTTGCTAAAGGAATGATCATGTTTGTAATTGATAAGTTGATGAATTCATAAACTCATGATTGGAATTCAAATCATCCTCAATTCATAAATTTATCATTCATTAATTATTGATAGGTTTCTCCTTTTTTGTATTGTCCTAAAATCTTTAAATCTAAACAGTAATCTTTAATTTCTTCAAGCACATAATTATGGGCGTCAAAATCTTCCCAATCTAATTCCAGGTAGAAAGTATAGGTATCTTGTCTGCCTAAAACCGGTATTGATTGAATTTTCGTTATGTTGATCTGATATTTATAAATAATTCCCAAAAGTGCATACAAACTACCTGGGTCATCTGCCAATCGGAATGAAATGGTGGCTTTGTTAGCATTTTTTACTTTTAGAGTTTTGTCTTTGGTGATTATGAAAAACTTGGTATAGTTTTCTTTAAAAGTTTCTACACTTGTATGCAAAACCTCTAAACCATATAGATCTGCAGCACGTTTACCAGCAATTGCCGCAGCACCTAATTCTGATTTTTCTTTGATATCCTTAGCAGCATCTGCAGTATCATAATATTCCTCCAGATGAATGTGGGGATATTGCAGGAGAAAGTCAGAACATTGCATCAAAGCCATATAATGTGAGCGAACGACTTTGATATCATTCATAGTTTGTCCTGGCAAAGCCATAAAATTCATTACAATTCTTAACCTTACTTCACCTATTATATTAAAACCATAGTTTTGAATAAGTGAATAATTGCTCAGAATTGTGCCAGCAATAGTATTTTCAAATGCGATCATTGCATAATCGGCATCGCCTTTTTGCAACACATCGCAAAGATCTTTAAACGTTACACATTGAATAGTTTCATGCAGGTGAGGAAAATAAGCCCTTGCCGCTATATCGTGAAAAGAACCTTCACCCCCCTGAATTGCTATTTTAATTTTCTTATCCATCTATCTAAAACAAAAATCCCCGCTTTTGGCGGGGATTTGAAAAGGCATGTAATTCCATTTCAGCAACCCGCTGGTATAAAACGTTCACTAAATCGATTTACTGGCCTTTTCATAATGGATGCAAAGCAAACATTTTTAGGCTCAAGTATCAAATTTTATTGGCGATTTGTTAGATTTTGATTCTATAGTTGACGGTTGACAGTAAACGGTTGACAGTAATGCAAACTCTGTCAATTGTTTTACATTATTCGTAAATAGTATAGACCAATGAAGATTCCAAATATTGCAGTTAACTGTCAACCTTAAACTAAATAGTTAAAGTCAAGAACAAGCAAAATTTTCAGAATCTTCTGTCAACTGTCAACTGTCAACAGTCAACTAATTATTACATTTACGACCCGTTTACTCTGTTTATTAATGAAAATTACCGAATACTTATCAAGGTCAACTGAAACACTTTTTTCCTTTGAAATTCTTCCACCTTTAAAAGGTGACAGCATTCAAACCATTTTTGATGGAATTGATCCTTTAATGGAATTCAAACCTAAGTTTGTAGATGTTACTTATCACAGGGAAGAATTTGCCTATAAAAACAATTCTGATGGGACTATCAGTAAAATGACAATCCGAAAAAGGCCTGGAACTGTTGGGATTTGCGCCGGGATAATGAACAGGTATAAAGTTGATGCCGTGCCTCATGTTCTTTGTGGTGGTTTCACAAAAGAGGAAACTGAGAATATGCTGCTGGATCTGCATTTTTTAGGCATTGACAATGTCCTGGTTCTAAGAGGAGATCCTGTCAAATCAGAAGGTATATTTAATCCTCACCCAGATGGATATTGTTATGCAACAGAATTACTGGAAGCTGTTGAAAATATGAACAAAGGCATATACCAGGATTCCAGCCTTATTTCGCCATCACCAACTAATTTCTGTACTGGCGTCGCTGCCTATCCGGAGAAACATTTTGAGGCAGCCAGCTTTGAATCAGACATGAAGTTCCTGAAAATGAAACAGGATATGGGTGCAGACTATATCGTGACTCAGATGTTTTTTGATAATACTAAATATTTCGAATGGGTGAAGTCCTGCAGGGAAAATGGCATAACAATTCCTATCATTCCGGGATTAAAACCTTTGACGACCAAAAAGCAAATGGATATTTTGCCCAAAATCTTTTATTTGCACATGCCTGATGAATTTAAACGTGCTGTTCATGAAGCAAAAGACGATAATGCAGCTAAAGAAATTGGTATTGAATGGTGTATTCAACAATCTAAAGAATTAATGGCCGCAGGAGCTCCTGTTTTACATTACTATACAATGAGTAAATCTCAGGCGGTTAAGAAAATTTGCGAGGCTATTTTTTAAGAAATTATTATATTTACTAAAAGCCCAATCAAAATGATCCTTACTCATCCTATAGAATTAAATACTGATTTGTTAGGTGGCTTAACGGATCAACAATTGCTTGATTTGTGTGTAGGCAACAAGCACCTAAAAATTGAAAGAGATGATAAAGGAAATATTCTAATTATGTCACCTACAAAATTTAGGATTAGTTCGTTTAACAGTAACCTACTAGGGATATTTTACAACTGGAATAAGAAATATAAAAAAGGAATTTTAACCGATTCAAATGGAGGCTATATTCTTGCTGATTCATCAATGCGTGCGCCAGACCTGGGATTCGTACTTAAAGAAAAATTCAATTTATTGACTGAAGAGCAAAAAATGAACTTTGCTCCTGTTTGTCCAGATTTTGTAGTAGAAATTATATCTTCAAAGGATGAATTGCAAAAAGCCAAAGATAAAATGAATATGTGGTTGAAAAATGGCTGCCAGATTGCCTGGCTGATTGATACTTTTGAGGAACGCATCTATGTTTATGGGTCAACGGGACTTATTGATACTCATGAGGATTTTTCAAAAGAGTTAACAGGATCAGGATTTCTTTCTGATTTTTCTTTTATTCCACAAGAAGTTTTTAGCGAATAATTTTAATTCAATTTTTAAGGAACATTACCTTCCAATTTAGATTTTCCTTTGGATTCTTCATCATTTAAAATCATCGAATGCCCGCGCGATGCCATGCAAGGGCTTTCTTATTTTGTGCCTACACAGATCAAAATTCAATATATTAATCTGTTAATCAAGGCAGGATTTCATACTCTTGATTTTGGAAGTTTCGTTTCGCCTAAAGCCATTCCTCAGATGGCGGATACTTATAATGTTTTAGAAGGATTAGATCTTCAAGGATCCAAAACAAAATTACTGGCAATTGTTGCCAACCAAAGAGGAGTGGAACAAGCGTGTGGATATGCTGCAATCAGCTATCTGGGTTTTCCACTTTCTGTTTCAGAAACATTTCAGCAGAGAAATACTAATTCTGGTATAACTGAAGGACTAAACTTGATTAAACATGCGCTTGAACTTTGTTATTTAAATGAAAAAGAATTAGTTGTCTACTTATCCATGGCATTCGGAAATCCTTATGGCGATGATTATTCCGTCCAAATGGTTTCCGATTACGCTGGTAAAATTGCAGGTTTAGGATGCACTATCATTTCTCTTGCTGATACTGTAGGTTTGGCCACAACATCTCAAATTCAACATTTAGGTGAAACAATCTTTACACAATTCCCTGAGATTGAAATTGGAATGCATCTTCATGTTAATCCTGATCAGGCCAAAGACAAAATTGTAGCAGCTATTAATTCAGGATGTAAAAGAATAGATACAGCAATTGGTGGTTTTGGTGGATGTCCTTTCGCAGAAGATAATTTAACAGGAAATATGCCAACCGAAATTCTGTTGGACTATTTTGGGAACAACAATATATCGCACAATATCAATTTAGAGATGTTTGCTGAAGCAAGAAGGTACTTGCTCCAGCACGTTATTCAATAGAAATTATTCTTCAAATAAACCTGAGCTTAGGTATCGGTCCCCTCTGTCACAAATAATACAAACCACAATACCAGTTTCAAGAGTTTCCATCAATTTTAATGCTGCTGTAACGGACCCTCCACTACTCATTCCTGAAAAGACTCCTTCTTTTCTTGCCAGAGTCCTTGCCATGTCTGTGGCTTCTTGTTGGGTAACTTCAATAATTTTATCAACCCTTGAAGGTTCAAAAATCTTCGGTAAATATTCTTTTGGCCATTTACGAATACCTGGAATGCTGGATCCATCAGCTGGTTGTGCGCCAATTATCTGGATTTTCTCATTTTGTTCTTTCAAATATCTCGAAACTCCCATTATGGTACCAGTCGTTCCCATGGCTGATACAAAGTGCGTTATTTTTCCATTTGTATCCTTCCATATTTCTGGGCCGGTTGATTTATAGTGGGCCATATAATTGTCCTTGTTCCCAAATTGATCAAGAACATAATATCCTGGTTCATTTTTAACTTTTTCAGAAACATAATCAATAGCACCTTCCATTGACTTTTCTTTAGGAGTTAAAGTGACCTTTGCTCCGAATGCCTGCATTGTCTGTATTCTTTCTTTAGTAGCATTTTCTGGCATAACAAGTTCTATGTCAAGATTGTATAATTTGGCAATCATAGCCAATGCTATCCCAGTATTTCCACTTGTTGCTTCTATCAATTTTATTCCAGGTTTGATCTCACCCCGCTCCATGGCAGATTTTATCATGTTATGAGCAGGCCTATCTTTTACACTCCCTCCTGGGTTATGTCCTTCCATTTTACCATATAATTTTACATTTTTATGGTTGTGTATTTGGTTTAATTCCACCAAGGGTGTATTGCCAAGAAAATCGAGAAGTGTAGCCATTAATAGTATTTATAAGATGGATCAAATTAATCAAATATTTTCTTTTACTAGGATTGTGTTAAAATATTCAATGTTTAAAATTTATTTAGTTATAAGAAATTTATTTTAGAATTTGATGTTGTAAGTATATCAGGAAATACTAACTTGAATTAACCTACTTAATCTCACTAAAACCGTATACTGAACCATGAAAGCTGCTATCAGATACTTGACCGTTATTTTATTAATGATGTCATGCGTTCCAAGCGCAAAGTTTAAGAAAGCTCAAACTGACATTAATTCTCTCAAAAAAGAAAATATATCCCTGAAATCATACTCCGATTCAGTTAACGGAAACTATATATCTCTTAAATCTGATTATAACACACTTTCATACGATTTTGATGAAACGCAACGCTATACTGCTTTTTCTGATAAGGAACTTTTGAAAGAATTAAATAAAGAAAAAGCGGAAGGGAAAAAGAATTTAATGTTTATCCATCAATTACAGGCTCAAGCTTTATTCTCTTCAACAAGATCCGAGTTAAGAGCTCAAACCTTTTCAAAAGATGCCTCCTGCTTGTTGGGAACTTATTCTCAAAACAAATTTATTTTGTTAAAACACAACATTTTAACTATTGATATTGAAGGTTTAATGTCCGCATCAAGTGACAAACAAGCGGAGCTAAGAGGCACTTTAAAAGATCTATTTTATTCACTTCACAACCGCGAAGATGTTATTATATCAGTAAGTTTATATCAGTCTGGTATTAATTCTAATTGGAGTAAAGTCACTTTACAACAAGAATTACTTGGATTCCTGGTTTCAGAAGCATCTGTGCAACCTTCTAAAATACTTGGCTCAACGAAAATAATATCCAAAGAAAAGAGCCTTGAATTTGGCGTTTCCACCGATTCAAGGCTCCTGTTAGAATTGGAATTTAAAGGGTAATTATTTTCCGGTTTTCTTCGAAGGTGCTTTATCAGATTTTTTTACTGTTGGAATTGTTTCCTTTACTTCTTTTTTTTGTGAAGACGGAACTGATTTACTTTCCGATTTAGCATCAGGTTTACTTTCCTTTTTCTTATCGTCTTTAATATCGACTACTGGTACTTGTGCGACTTCTTTTTTTACGGCTTTTTTCTCCTTTTTAGGCTCAGATTCTGATTTAGATTCATCTGCTGGTTTTGCCTCTTTATTTGCAAATGAAGTTTCGAAACCATTTACTACCAATATGTTGAACCAGGTAATAATTTTCTTAATATCGCTATTATAAACTCTTTGTTTATCGTGTTCTGGGACAAGCTCAGTAAAGAAACTTCTTAAAGCTAAATCTGACTGCTTAGGATCGAGTTCTAACTTCTTGCCATATTTAGCAAAAATGATTCTGAAAACATCAATTAATGGGATATTGTCACCACTTTCAGTATAAACGGATATTTCTCCTAATACCGATACTTTGGTACTTGTACCAACTATTAACCTCGCTTTAGACCCGTCCATTGCTTCGAGAATTACCCCGTTTACAGCAGGTTTAATAATTTTGTAAAGTCCAGGTTTGCCAGAAACAACAGCAACTTCCTTTAATTCCATAGGTTAATTAATCAATTTTGAGGCTGCGAATGTAAGTAATAACTTTGTTGATTCAAATTATGAGGCTTCCTCCGGATGGAATTGGGCTATATTTTTCTGAATATATTCAAGGATTTCTTCCTTCCCCGTTCTCTTTTCAGCAGAAGTTAGAAATATTGGAGGTAATTCATCCCAAAATTTCAAAAGCTCCTTTTTAAACAATTCCACATTCTGTCCTATTTTGGAAGTAGAGAGTTTGTCTGTTTTTGTAAAAACAACTGAAAATGGTAGATTATGAAGGCCCATCCAGTTGATGAATTCAATATCGTTTTTTTGAGGTTCTAATCTGCTGTCAATTAGAATAAAAGTATTAATCAGATTTTTCCTTAAATCAAGATAATTATGGAGCATAGCAATCCATTTTGCCCTCTGTTCTTGGCTTACCTTTGCATAACCGTAACCTGGTAAATCAACCAAAAACCATTCATTGTTTATAATGAAATGATTGATAGTTTGAGTTTTGCCAGGTGTCCCCGAGGTTTTGGCAAGTTTGTCATAACCAGTCAAGTAGTTAATAAGTGATGACTTACCTACATTAGATCTTCCAACAAATGCAAATTCCGGCTTCAGGGGCGGGGGGCATTTCTCATGGTCTGTAACACTTTGTATAAATGCAGCGGCCCTTATTATCACTACTATGCTGATTTAATTAATTTCAATTCTTCTTCTAATGCCAAAATCTGTTTGTTCAAACTTTCAACTTTGTTTTCTACATCTTTTGCAAGTGACGATGCATTTTTAGACCTGGAAAAGAAAAGTAAATTATTGTTTAAAGTATCTGCTTCGGTTTGAAGATTTTTTATTTTGCCTTTTATAAATTGTTCTTTCTTAAATAGAAGGTTTTTGGCATCAGGTTTAGATTTTAAATCGTCTAATTCCAATGAGAGCTTTATTTTTTTAACTTCAGCTTCGTTTTGTTTACTGTTATCTAAGAAAGATTTTACTGTCTCACTATATTTAGATTGTACCTGTGTGATGTCTTTTTTAGGAACAAATCCCACTTTTTTCCAATCTGCAAGTAGTTCTCTGAATTTTGCAGGGCTTTCTTTCGAGTCAGGATCTAAAGCAGATAATTCATTTATTAGAGACATTTTCAATACGAGATTTTGCTCATATTCTGAATCTTTTTCCTTATCAACACCTCTTTTTTTGTTGAATACCTCATCACAGGCTTTTTTGAAACGGTCATAAATCTTGTCGCGCATTTTGAATGGGACATGTCCTATTTCCTTCCACTTTTTCTGTAGATCAATTACCGTTTTAGTTGAATTTTCAGCATTTGTTTCAGAAGCCAGTGCTTCTGCTTGTTTGCATAATTCTTCTTTCAGGTTAAGGTTCTCCAATAAGGCATCGTAGACCTTTTTGTAATGTTCATTCTTGTTTTTAAAGAAGGTTTTTACAAGCTCCCAATACTTTTTGCTGATTTCTTTGGCCGAATCATCCTTTCCTGAAAATCCAAGGGTGGTCCATTCTTTTTGTAAAACTTCTAATTCAGCGAGTTTTTGCTTCCATTGTTCTGTTTCAGTTCCTTTAAATTCTGTAAATGATTCAAGTTTAGATAAAAACTCTTTTTTCTTCCCCAAGATTTGAGCCTGTTCGTCAGACTTGGTTTTCAGAAACTGATCTCTTCTTAAATACAAAGCATCAGAAGCTGCTTTAAACCTTTGCCAGATTATTTCCTTCTGGTCTTCTGGTACAGGTCCAGTGTGTTTGTATTCTCTGTGTAAAAAATTAAGAGAATCTAAAGATTTATTGATCGATGGTTCATTTGCAAGCGCCTCAGCTTTTGCACAAATTTCGAGTTTTATCTCCAGGTTTTTCTTTCTGTCAAGTTCCTTTAGTTCAAAATCTATAGAGCGGTTGTTATAATATCTTTCTGAAAGCGCATTGTAAGATGCCCAAAGTTCTTCATTGAATTCCTGAGGAATCGGGGAAGATTTTTTCCATTGTTCCTGAATGGCTTTAAACGGAATAGTTTTTTGTCCGTCTATTAATTGGCGAAGTTGTTCAAGCAGGGTTAGACGTGTTTTATAGTTGTCCTGTTTCTTTTTGTTCAGGTCGTTTATAAAGTCTCTTTGTTTGTTTTTAAGAGCTTTAAATTCCTTGTCTATTTCAGATAACTGAGTGTCTTGTTTGTATTCAAAATCATCTTCAACTCCTCCCTCTGCTAAGAATTTTTGAAGTGCATTTAGTTTTTCTTCCTGATATTTTTCTTCCAGAACAAGTTTTATTTTCATTGCCTGCTTGATGGCCTGTCCAACCTGAGAAGATTTGGCAGCCTCATGAAAAGCTTTGACCAGATCCAGCTTTTCCCAGGATTTAAAATCTGTTTCTTCTACAATATCAGTAGAGTCATCAGAATTCTGAGAGGGGTTTGAAGAAATTGCGGTCGATTGTACATCTACGAGCTGTGTTTCTTCAGTCAACAGGTTATTTTGTTCCGTTGTCATTTACGGCAATATTTTAATTGATAGAAAGGTAAATATAGGTATTAAATATCAATCAGGCTAGTTCAGCCTTGGATCGATTGGATAATTGGAGATCATTTTGAATTTGCCTCCCATTCTTTTTAGGATCATTCTCCACAGGTCGGCAGCATCCATATCCCAGATTTCGGCCAGGTTCTGTGGTTTATATACAATCCAGGAACTTTCTTTTATTTCCAGGTCTAGTTGGCCAGGTGCCCATCCTGAATAACCCAAAAAGAAACGTACATCGTCAAACCGTGCTTGTTTAATGTTGATTAAAAGCTTTAGTTTTTCAAAATCTCCGCCCCATGATAATCCTTCTCCAATATCTAAACTGCCTTCTAATTCGTTAGTAATGCGGTGAAGAAAATGCATTGTATTTTGTTCAACCGGCCCACCAACATATAATTTGGCGTTAGTATCAGTAAATTCTTCAACAATATCGCTCAGGGAAATTTCTGCCATACGATTCAACACAAATCCAACACTCCCGTCTTCATTATGATCGCAAATCAAAATGACAGTGCGTTCAAAGTTAGGATCAGGCAAAAAGGGTTCCGATATCAATAGACACCCTCTTTCAACCGGTTGTATGTGTGAGTTAATTCCCTCCATTTAGGAGATAAAAGTTATGTTCGCTAAACACCATATTTTCATTCATATTCGCAAGAACATCCTTTAATAATGTTTTAATTTTTTTTTTCGTTCTTTTACAAACTATTATATCTAAATGGACATAGCATCTATCAGAAAGGATTACAAGTTAAAAGAACTCTCCGAAAAGCAGATTGCAAGCAGTCCGGATATTCAATTTAAATTTTGGTTTGAAGAAGCTGTAAAGGCGGAAGTCCCAGAAGTGAATGCCATGGTTCTGAGTACTGTCGGTCAGAATTCCAGACCCTCGGCCAGAGTTGTTCTTGTTAAAGATTTTGATAAGAATGGGATTGTCTTCTACACTAATTATAAAAGTCAAAAGGCGATAGAGATGCTTGGAAATCCTTTTGCGAGCCTCACCTTTTTCTGGCCGCAATTAGAAAGGCAGGTTAGGGTGGAAGGAATTGTAGAAAAGGTTTCTGAAGATGAGTCAATAAGATATTATAACTCCAGGCCGTGGGAGAGCAGGGTAGGAGCCTGGGTTTCCAATCAAAGTGAAGAAATTGAGAACAGAGAAAAATTAGAGAAACTATTTACTGAACTTGATAGCAAGTTTAAAAAAGAAGGAAGTATTCCAAAACCTGAGAATTGGGGAGGCTATAGATTAAAGCCAGAATTTTATGAGTTTTGGCAAGGCAGGCCTAGCCGCCTTCATGATAGGATTTGTTACGAATTAGAAAATGGTGATTGGAGAATATTCAGGTTGGCCCCTTAAGGTTGTCAATGGTTGAAAACCTTGACAAGCGTTGCTTCTATATATTTAAGCGTTTTTGGATATTTATATTTACGGTTACGGTTGTCAAGGCCTTTGGCCGTTGACAACGTATACGTTTTTTTTATGACTGTTTGTATTCACTGTTCCAGGCAGTACCATCATCACCTTTTTGGCCGTCCAATTTCACTACAAAACTTTTTGCCGGAA
>JACMRH010000456.1 GCA_014376535.1 Cytophagales bacterium
ATAGAATCACTCAATATTCTGGAAGACTTTTTGATGAACTTCAATGGCTGTTTATTGCTTGTTTCTCACGACAGGTATTTTATGGACCGCCTTGTTGAACACATTTTTGTTTTTGAAGGAGAAGGCAAAATCAAAGACTTTCCTGGAAACTACACAGAATACCGTGAGTGGATGGAAGAAGTTGAGCTTGAAAAATTAAAAAAACCAGCTCCAAAAGCGGTGGAAAAAGCTGAAGCTAAACCAGTTACAATGCTGGCAGAATCTAAGAAAAAGCTTTCCTTTAAAGAGAAGCAAGAATTTGAGTCGATTGAAAAAGAACTTCCTTTGCTTGAAAAAAAGAAAGCTGACCTGACAGAAAAATTAAATTCAGGCGGATCTCATAAAGATTTAAGTGCCTGGGCAATGGAAATAGAGAAGATTCATGCCGAAATTGATGAGAAGACTATGAGGTGGATGGAGTTGGGTGAGTAATTTAAGTTGTGGGTTGCGAGTTGCGAGTTGTGAGTTGTGAGTTAATTATTCATTGCATATTAAGCTAATAGTCATTTGTTATTACACATTGCCTTATCAGCTCAAGAAATAACTCCTTCTTCCTGCACAATAGGAATCTTAGGATGCAATTCATATACATAGGCTGCTAAAAAATGGCAACCCGCTGCTCCTGCCAAATGCCAAAGAAAATGCGTACCAATACTTATTACTGGTGGGTCCCAAGCATCTATCTGTCTGAAAAACAGTGCAATCACAAATGAGAACAAGCCAGCAAAAGCAAATCCCCAATGCTTAAATTTATACCTGACCAGTATTAGCAAAAGAGGAAGGAAGAATAGTGTTCCGGAAAGGAAATAGGAAGCGTTGATTGAATTGTGATGACCAAGATTATTAAATATAAAATAACGCATAGCAAAAGCAGGAGGCACAATAGCCAAAACCAAATACCATTTTAGCAATAATTTATACCAAAAATATATCGCAAGGCTAAATGTTGCGATGGCCATAGGTAAGAAATCCATCACTATAAAAAACTTATTTGCCCTAAACGCGTGGAAAAGCGTGCTTCCAAGGCCTCCAACTAATATAAGAAAAGCACAATACAGCAGAAACCAATTTTCTTTTGGTTTCTTATATAAGCGCAAAAACCAATATATAGCCGGGATCAAAAATGCCAGAGAGGAAATAGCATTCCAGGGCTCAACGATGAAATGCGATAGATCCGTTTCAGTGTATAACGGGCCACCATCTGGCAATGTTGAATAATACTTAAGCCATTCCGGATTCTTCTTGTCCATGTTTTATAAATCTCGGACAATCTAATAATAAACTTTTTTTAATTGATAATATTTTATAAAAATCAGGTTGCTTCGCCGCTTTCATCTGAAAAAGCATATAGAATTTCTTTGACTTCCCTTACTTTATGATTGTCCCCCAGCTTTTCATAAGAAACTATCAGGTTTCTTAATACTCTTTTTATAATATCAATATTGCTGCATGGTTCATAAAAAACCGGCGAATATGTCAGGTTTAAATGATGAATGTAATTATCAATATCAGATTTTGAGAAAATCAGGCCTTTGTTAAAAGCGTTTATATAAAACTGTGTTTCTTCAGTTTTATAAGTTAGTATAAATAGGTTTGGCAGATTGACGCCATAAACCGGGAGTTTCAATTTCTGTGCAACCAGCATATAAATTGCACAAAGCGTAATCGGATTTCCTTTTTTTCCTTCCAACACCACATTCAACATAGAATTACTCGGTGAATGGAAATTTTTAGTGTTCGCGCTAAATTTTAACTTTTGAAAAATGACACTGTTCAATACTTTAACCTGATCAAAAGGATGTAGATCACCTTTCAGTTCCAGCCAGGCCTCATAATAAATCTCTTCAATACGTTGTCTTATCTTTTCAATTTCAAGGTCCGGATATTGATATGTTGCGACAATCCAGAGACCTTCTACAATATCTTTTCCACCTTCTTTTACCCAGGCAAGCAGTTTTTTTCTTACTTGTTCAAACTGAACAGTATGGAGTAGATCTTCTATACGTCTTTGTACATCCGGGTTCATATTATTTTCCCATTCTGATTCCAGAAAAGGAATTATATGTGATCCTAAGGCTAGGATCTGACCTTCAACATGGTGAAGCACTTCTTTATCATCGTCACTAAGTAACGATACAAGGGCTTTTAAATTATTTTCGTCTAAAGTATGTTCGGCCATTTGCCTAAATATTTTTCATTTATTGATACCAATCTCGTATTTTTCGCTTTAATATTGAACAGGTTTAATTCTTTATTTTACGGAATTGTTAACTTTTAGATTTAGTAAGTTTCAACTTGCTTTCGCTTACTCTTTTTTGTGTCTTGCTTTTGTCTGTTCTATCAAAGGAAAGGCTCAATATCTTTTACCAATTGGTGCAAGGGCAAATGCTATTGGAGGTAGTACAATAACTTTGCCAGACGCTTTTGCTGTATTCTCAAATCCTGCCTCAACCACCATTCAAGAACAAAATTCTGTCGGACTTTTTTACGATCATCGCTACAATATTTCAGGTTTGAGCAATCTGGCATTCGCTGGAAATTTTAAAATTAAAAAAACCACCATTCTTGGTGGAATAGCAAGATCCGGAGATGAACTATTGAATCATTGTCGCCTGGAGGTTGCTATTGCCCATAAAATCCGAAATGTGTCGTTAGGAGGCGGAGCAGGTTATCATCAAATAATGGTTTCCGAGAATGGGGTGGCTCAAAATATTACTTTCCAATTTGGAGGTGTGGCAGAACTTACTCCCAAATTAACTTACGGGGCACATATTTATAACATTCTGAGATCTAAAGTTTCAAAAGAAAAATCTATTTACTATCCTGTAATCATGAGAATGGGATTGTCTTATAAACCGATCAAAAAGGTTTTTATATCTGCTGAAATAGAAAAAGACAGCAGGTTTGAACCCAATTTTAAAGCTGGCATGGAGTACCAGCCTTTTGAAAAGCTTTATTTCAGAACCGGATTTAATTCCAATCCATCAAATGGCTTTTTTGGAATAGGCATAAAATTAAAAGAATGGAAGTTTGATTATGGAATAGCTCTTCATAACAGACTTGGGCTTACCCACTACATAGGTTTGGAGTTCGGCTTAACTGCTATCTCAACTAAAAACAGTGTGCAACCAGAAAATCCTCAATAGCAAAACACATATTTAACAGTATATCTTACTCCAATTGCTTGATTATTCTTAATCTTGCAACCTGATTTTGCAATACAATGAAAAAGATAGTAGTTCTGGCATTTAGCGGAGGTTTGGATACAACCTATTGTGTAAAATATTTAGCTGAAGACCGAGGATTTGAGGTCCACACAGTGTTAGTTGATACAGGAGGATTTTCTAAAGAAGAACTTGCTGATATTGAACGCAAAGCCTTTGAACTAGGTGTAACCAAGCATACCTGCGTTAGCATGGTGGACCGTTATTATCAGGACTGTATTCGTTACATGGTGTATGGCAATGTGCTGAAAAACAACACCTATCCCCTATCTGTAAGTGCAGAAAGAATGTTCCAGGCATTAGCAGTGGCAGAATATGCCAAAGAAACCGGTGCAGTGGCAGTTGCTCATGGAAGCACTGGTGCAGGAAATGACCAGGTCCGTTTCGACATGGTCTTTCATATCCTGATTCCGGGAGTAGAAATAATAACCCCAATAAGGGATAATAAACTTTCAAGAGAAGCCGAAATAGAATACCTGAAAGCTAAAGGTGTTGTAAGAGATTGGACTAAAGCCCAATATTCAATCAATAAAGGAATTTGGGGTACATCTGTCGGAGGAAAAGAAACCCTGACTTCAAACCAATATCTTCCTGAATCTGCTTTCCCTAGCCAGCTTGAAAAACAAGGCGAAGAAGAAATAGAGTTACACTTTGAAAAAGGTGAACTGAAAGGTATTGGAACACAGAAATTCAATAATCCAGTGGATGCAATTCAGCAACTGAATGAACTTGCCAGAAAATATGCCATTGGAAGGGACATTCATGTTGGAGATACCATAATCGGAATAAAAGGCCGTGTAGGTTTTGAAGCCGGCGCACCAATGATCATAATCAAATCACATCATACGCTTGAAAAACATACACTTTCTAAATGGCAAATGTATTGGAAGGAAATGCTTGGAAACTGGTATGGCACTCTTTTAC
>JACMRH010000457.1 GCA_014376535.1 Cytophagales bacterium
AAAAAAGAATTGTACGAAATCCTTTCCAAACATTCTGGTAAAGACTACGATACAATATGGAAAGATTCAGACAGAGATTACTGGATGAAGGCGGATGAGGCTAAAGCTTATGGCCTTATTGATGAAGTCTTGGAACGAAAATTATAGTAAAAAACAAGAGAGTTATATATTTAGCTCTCTTGTATGTTTTCAAAATTTTCAATTTCAGGTTTAAAGGTTAATTTAAAAATATATGATGTCCAATAATCGTTGCGATTTTTGCGGTAAAAATAAGAAAGACGTTGCTATTCTGGTGTCAGGTGTTGAAGCCAATATTTGCGATCAGTGTGCAGAAAAAGCCCACAACATTGTAAAAGAACATTTAAAACAGGATTCGTCTCCCAAGAAAAAATTTACGAATAATTTAAAATTAATAAAACCACGTGACCTAAAAGTCCATCTTGACCAATATGTTGTGGGTCAGGATGAGGCAAAAAAAGTGCTTTCAGTTGCAGTTTATAATCACTTTAAAAGATTAACCCAGAAAGACATACAGTCTGATGATGATGTTCAGATTGAAAAATCAAACATCATTATGGTTGGAGAAACTGGCACTGGTAAAACTTACCTGGCAAGTACTCTGGCGAAAATTCTTGAGGTGCCTTTCTGTATCGCTGATGCCACCGTTATCACAGAAGCGGGTTATGTTGGGGAAGATGTTGAAACTATTCTTACAAGATTACTTCAGGCAGCTAATTATGATGTTTCAGCTGCCGAAAGAGGTATTGTATACATTGACGAGATTGATAAGATTGCACGTAAAAGCGACAATCCCTCTATCACCCGCGATGTTAGCGGCGAAGGTGTGCAGCAGGCTTTACTGAAATTATTGGAAGGTAGCATAATCAATGTTCCCCCTCAAGGCGGCCGCAAACACCCAGACCAGAAAATGATCCAGGTAAATACAAAAAACATCCTTTTCATTTGTGGTGGAGCTTTTGAAGGTATTGACAGGAAAATCGCCCAAAGACTTGATACAAAACCTTTAGGATTTAAAACTGCAAGGGATGTAGAACAACCTGTAGATAAAAACAATCTGTTGAAATATATCAGCGCCATGGACCTTAAGTCTTTTGGCTTAATCCCAGAACTCATTGGAAGGCTGCCAGTTTTGACTCATTTGGATCCACTAGACAGTGATACTTTGAGGAAAATCTTAACTGAGCCTAAAAATGCCTTGGTAAAGCAATACCAAAAGCTTTTGAAATTGGAAGGAATAAGCCTTTCTTTCACAGATGAAGCTTTAGATTATATTGTAACCAAAGCATTAGGTTTCAAATTAGGGGCCAGAGGACTTCGCTCTATATGTGAAGCTATCATGACAGACGCTATGTTTGAGCTTCCTTCTGTAGAGGATGTTAAAGAAGTGGAAGTGGATGAGGATTATGCCAAGGAAAAATTTGAAAACTCAAAATACATCAATTTGCAGGCTGCGTGATATCATTTGAGAAAACACCATTATATTTCAGATTAATATTACCCGTACTTTGGTACGGGTTTATTTTTTTCCTGACAGAATTACCTTTTGCTTCCGGAAATAATACCAAAGATGCAATTGGGGAAATTATAATTAAAGTTACTGACCAGGATTTTAATCCTTACATTTTAACAGAATGGTTAAACCTCATATTCCGGTCCTCTGCTCATTTTTTTATGTTTGGGATTCAGGCAATATTTGTGTATTTCTTATTGAAATCCGATTTTAATTTTAATAGAAAAATCTTTTGGTTGGTATCAGTTGGGGCAATAGCTGTCTTGGGTGGTTTGGATGAATTTCACCAAAGCTTGGTTCCAGAGAGGAGACCAAGGTTTATTGATGTTTGTATTGATATTTCAGGAGCAGTTACTTTGCTTTATAGTGCTTTATGTTTAAAATACAGGTATATTCAAACTTTTTCATAACAAAATTAATTCCCTTTTGAATATTGTTCATTTTCAGCGTAAACCAGTATCAGCCAGGTATTTTAGTATAGAAAATAGTTTTGATGCTGCCAGAGAAGAAATGATTAAAGCAGGATTTGATGTAAAAGTTTCCATCTGCAAATATATTAGTCAGGGCTTGATGCCGAGAATATACAATACGGTTGAAGCGGCATTTCGTCAAAAAGAT
>JACMRH010000047.1 GCA_014376535.1 Cytophagales bacterium
AAGCAGGCACCATCGTGAAGCATGGGTAAAGAATGGTTATGTTCAGATAGATAGAATTCCATTTTTTAAAGGCTGGTTAATAGACAGTTTAATGCGAAATTTTACCGTAAGGGTTGGGGCACTAGAAGTAAATTATGGCGATCAGCATTTTAGGAGAACTGATGGAGGAAACGCAACATATAATCCTTTTATCGAAAATTTAATAATGGATGAGTTTGCTACTGAAATTGGAGGCGAACTGTATTACCAGTCCAAAAAGGGATTTTTAGTAATGGGAGGAATTACCAATGGGCAGTTAAACCCAACTGTAGTGGCACCCACTAAAATAGATTCTTTGACTGGAGTTGAAAATAATTATACACCTGCATTTTATGGAAAACTAGGTTACGATAAGCAGCTTTCCAGAGATCTTAGGGTAAGAGTTACCGGATCTGGTTATACGATAAAAAGTACGGCCAGTAACACACTTTTTGCCGGAGATAGAACCGGGTCACATTATTTTTACGTGATAGAAAATAATAGTGCTACTGTTGATGCAAATGCCTTTTCAGGAAGGTATAATCCATTGTTCAGTCAGCAAGTGAACACCTTTATGGCCAATACTTTACTTAAATACAAAGGCATAGAATTATTTGGCACTTATGAAATTGCCCAGGGGAGGACTATAACCGAAAAAAATATGCGCCAGGCCACACAATATGCAATAGACCTTGTTTACAGGTTTCCTTCCGGGATGGAAAATTTTTGGATTGCAGGCCGGTATAATTCAGTTACGGCCACTACACCCAATAATCCTGATGACATTACCATAAATAGAGTCGCCTGTTCTGTAGGTTGTTTTATGACCAGGAACCTGATGGTAAAAGCAGAGTATGTAAACCAGAAATATCAGGATTTTAAAAGATCAGATATTCGGTCAGAAGCGAAATTTGATGGGATGATGTTGGAAGCAGTGGTGGGATTTTAAAGAACTTACAGCTTTGTCAAAGTTTTAATTTTTACTAAGTTCATAAATGCAAAAGTCAAAATCATATTGATTTTTTTCATCTTTAAAATACTGTTGTTTCTCTTTCACAATCCATATAGAAGGATCTATTATAGGAAATTTTGTGTCTCCATCCAAAGTCACATGAACGTGTGAAATGTATAAATTATCAGCATTTTCTATGGCAATTTTATAAATTTCACCACCACCAATTACAAATACTTCTTGTTCACCTGCATCCCGGGCAATTTTTAAAGCTTCATCATATGAAGTACAGGTTGTGCAACCCTCTTTCTTGTATGTAGGATCTCTGCTAATGACAATGTTGGGCCTGTTTGGTAACGGTTTAAAATCAAATGATTCGAAAGTTTTTCTGCCCATAATGATATGGTGCCCGGTTGTATAGCTTTTAAATAGCTTCATGTCAGCTGAAATCTTCCAAAGCAATTTATTGTCTTTGCCGATAATATTGTTTTCAGAAATTGCTGCAATTAGTGAGATTTTCATGCTACAGATTCAATTTTAGTACCTCTAAGAAATTCTTCAATGGTCATCTTCTTTTTTCCTTCCAGTTGTAGCTCTTTTATTGAAATGTATCCAGTGCCACATTTAACCTTCAAAAATGTTTTCTTGTCTGAAATAAATGGCTCGTTATCAGCTTCCTGAACTTCCGGCTGGCTCAGGAATAATTTACAGTTTTTGTCATTCAAAGTAAAAAATGCTGCAGGATAAGGTGATAAACCACGAACCAAATTGTGAACATCCAGTGCGTTTTTGGACCAATCTATTTTACAGGTTTCCTTAAAAATCTTTGGTGCCTGATTAATTTTAGAGGAGAAGATCTGTGGCTTTGTCAAGACGGTACCAGAATCTATTTGTTGGATAGTTTTCAATACCAAAGAAGCGCCCTTGATCATCAGTTTTTCGTACAAAGTGCCAATAT
>JACMRH010000458.1 GCA_014376535.1 Cytophagales bacterium
ATTGTGAACGTTCTTTATTCAGATGGAAGTAAAGAAGTAAAACACATGCCAAAAGTGAAATAGTTAAAAATACCTTGAACGGTAAACGGCAGGTCCTTAGTTGGATCTGCCTTTTTTTTATTAAATAGAATTGTAATCGTGGGCGATGCCTGGGGCCCGGGCTCTACTTTACAATCTTTTTGCAGAAATAGTTTGGAGAGTGATATAGCAAAAAGCAAAAAGGATTTTCAATGCGATCCCTATCGCAGGAACTAATAATTTCTAAAAATTTTAGGAGGATACATTTTAAGAAAAACGCTGGCTAAGTAAATCGTAATTTGTAAATCAATGTCGTTTAGTTTAGTGGTAATGTATTAATTGTTAGCACCGGCCTTTGAAGAAATGGCGTTAAGAATTTCTTTAATGGGAGGGAAAAGAAAGACTGCTTGCCCAAGGACTGCAGCTAAAAAATTCTTTGCGTTCTGTAGTTCGCAGGATTTCGATCGTGGGAAAAGAAATTTAGCCCTTTATTCAACAGCCTTGATTTTGGGTTTTTAATTAAAAAAAAATAAGAGAAAGAAATGGTCGAAGCCAGATGTTTGTATACTTAAGAAATCAAATGTATTTGTAGATTAATCTACAAATACTCTTAAATAAACGACATTGATTCTTAAATCTAATCGTAAATGAATTGATTATTTCTTCTTACCCGGTGCCTGTTTTCCATACATTCTTTCGAAAGGCCTTGGAAATTCTTTCTTAACAAATTGTTTCTCCATAATGGCATCTTTGAAGCTGTCCCTCTTAGGTGCAAAGCTTAAAAGTTGTTTTATAAGATGTGGATGTTTGGCTTTGTTAAGTTTGTCTTTGATCCATTGGTGGTTTTCGCTTTTATACCAAAAGAAAAATTTGTTTTGGTCCTTCTTCTCCTGGGGATCTTTTACTGTATAAATTGGTTGAAGAGTATAGGGATGAACTCCTGTATAATAAATTTCGGTTGCTACTGTCATAGGAGTAGGAGTGAAGTCCTGGACCTGTTCAAGTTGAAAACCCATGTCCTTGGTTTCAATTGCCAGATTAGCCATGTCTTGGAGTTCACAACCTGGATGACTGGAAATAAAATAGGGTACAAGAGGCTGTTTTAATCCAGCTTTCTCATTTGCAGCATCATATTTTTTCTTGAAAGTATGAAAATGCTTAAAAGAAGGCTTTCTCATGATCCTTAAAACTGGTTCAGAGGTATGTTCCGGTGCTACTTTTAACCTTCCGGGGATATGGTGCTTTACAAGCTGCTCCATGTATTCATCCAAACTATCAGTTTCGTCGCTGACGTTATAATCGTCAACCAATAAATCATATCTTATTCCGCTGCTCACAAACGCCTTTTTTATTGCGGGCAATTCATTTACTTTTTTATAAAGTGCAGTTAGTGGTTTGTGTGAAGTATCTAAATTGTGACATACCATAGGGTGAATACACGAAGGGCTAACACAACGGTCACAAATTTCCTGAACCTTCCCTTTCATTTTGTACATGTTGGCAGATGGTCCGCCCAAATCACTGATATAGCCCTTGAAATCAGGCATTTTTGTTACCTGCTCTACTTCTTTAATTATGGATTCCTCAGAACGGCTTGCAATCATTTTGCCCTGATGGGCAGAAATAGTGCAAAAACTGCAACCTCCAAAACAACCTCGGTGCATATTGACAGAAAACTTGATCATTTCAAACGCCGGAATTGTTCCCCTGGTTTTGTACTTAGGGTGGGGTAGCCTTGTATAAGGCAAATCGAACGATGCGTCAATCTCCTTTTCGGTCATGGTAGGATAAGGAGGATTGATAATTAATTTTTTATCTCCGACTACCTGGGTTAATCTATTGGCTTTTTGCTTGTTAGATTCAGTTTCGATGTATTTAAAATTCCTAGCATAGGCAATTTTGTCTTGCTGGCAAACTTCATGTGACGAAAGCTCAACAGTTTGCCAGGCTTCATTTGGCAAAGGATCTTCTCTAGGTATCAGGACTGCAGTTTGAGGAATATTTTTTAAAGTATTCATCGGAATTCCTTGGGCAACAGCCTTAATCAGAGCTTTCAAAGGCATTTCACCCATTCCATAAACCAATACATCAGCACCTGAATCAACCAGGATACTTGGCATTAACTGATCCTTCCAATAATCATAATGCGTTACCCGTCTTAATGAAGCTTCAATGCCTCCAATCATGACAGGAACGTCAGGAAAAAGAGTTTTTAATATTTTTGTGTATTCAATGGTAGCATAATCTGGCCGAAAGCCGATTTCACCACCTGGAGTGTACGCATCATTAGATCTTTTTCTTCTTGCAGCTGTATAGTGGTTCACCATAGAATCCATGCAGCCTGCTGTTACACCAAAAAACAGATTAGGTGCACCAAGTTTTTTAAAATCTCTTAAATCATCCTTCCAGTTAGGTTGAGGTAAAATGCCTACTTTATAGCCTTCAGCCTCAATTAACCTGCCTATTACGGCTGCGCCAAATGCAGGATGATCAACATAAGCGTCACCTGATACAATAATGACGTCTAATGAATCCCAGCCGCGGATTTCCATTTCTTTTCTGGTTGTAGGTAGCCAGTCAGTAAGGCGTAAGTTATCGTAATCCATGATGTTAGAAGAGAAGAATAACAAATTTAGTTCCTTTTGCCTGAAATCGAAATATTAAACGTGTTCAGATTTTGAATATATTGCTATTGAATTTGTTAATAATTCAAGATACCGATAAAATATCATCAATTGACAATGAAATACTTAGCTGCAATATTTATATTATTATTCGCTCATATCGTAAAATCTCAGGTAGTAAACACTGGAGTCGCCACATATTTTGATGGTTTAGGTGCACCTTATGGAGGTTGTGGAGTACCACAGGATAAACTTGAAACCCAAAACTTTGTTGCATTAAATGTATTTGATACCCCAGGAAGTGGTACTCAATACCCAAGGCCTGTTTCAGATAACAATGCCGGCGTAATTGGAGCTTTTGAAAATGGGAACAATTGTGGCAGGTGGTTAAAAGTTACAATTCTTGAAAACTGTAATGGAACAAATGATGGGGCTTTAGGTCAGCAATTCTGCCGCGGAACTGGTTCCGCATGGGTTACCGACAAATTTGTAGGTGCAGAATTAAACATGATTGTTGCCGATGCCTGTGGAGATGCAAATGGCTGGTGCCGGGATAGTCCATATCATTTGGATTTGATGAAAACTTCTCTTACTAAGTTCAGTAAGAATGGAACACCCACTACTGATATGTACCCCACTAGCTGGAACAACCGGAAAGTAAAATGGGAATACATTCCAGCACCAAATTATACGGGAGACATAAAAATTCACTTTATGAAAGATGCCCAAAAGTATTATTCTCCAATACTTATAACCAACCTGAAAAATGGAATTCATGGAATTGAACAAAAAGTTGGTTCGTCATGGATAGCTGCCAAAAGGTTTAGTGATATGGGCCAAGCTTTCATATTGTCGGATAATAATTCCCCTTTTAGAATCAGAATTATTGATGCTGAAGACCAATATGTTAACCAGGGGAGTGAATATGTTTTTAGTTTTCCAATTTCCTGCAATCCTAATTGTACTCCTCCTACAACTGAAGTGCCTTATCAGGTTTTTAATGTGATTAGTGGCCTTGATGCAGAATTATTAACATCCCCATCGTTCTGGTTGCAAAACCTTAATGGTGAAACTACACTTTCCTGGTCAGGAATTAATACTGGAATAAATACAATAAAAGTGTTTGATATGATGGGGAAAGAGCAAAAGACCTGGCAAATTTCAAGTCAGTCTGGTTCTATGCCTGTAGAACATTTATCACAAGGAATTTTTAATGTTTCACTTTATACTCATGGAAATATAACCAACACGAAACGCTTTATCGTTGATTAACCAGTGATAAGTTAGCTCGTTCCATAACTATATTTACATAAACAGAAAGCCATGGTTACAGATATTAACCAGTTGGATACTTCCAAAACCTATTTCTATTTCGATTACCTTTCCTGGCAATTTGAAGGCATGGTGGAACTTATCAGGGGAAAAATTGTAAAAATGTCCCCTGCCCCAAGCGATCGGCACCAGGTGGTGAGTGGTAATTTGCATAGAGAATTTTCTTCTTTTCTTAAAAATAATCCTTGCAGGGTTTTTCATGCACCTTATGATGTGCGCTTGACAAGAAGCCTTAACGATAAAGAGATTTTAAACGTGGTACAGCCAGATATATGTATTATCTGCGACCCCGGTAAACGTGATGAAAGAGGTTGCAATGGTGCACCAGACCTGATTATTGAAATATTATCGCCTGCAACTTCACGTAAAGATGTAAAAGATAAATTTGAACTGTATGAGGAGGCAGGTGTAAGAGAATACTGGATTGTAGACCCTTTGGAAAACCTTACAGATGTGTTTGTTCTTCAAAATAACAAATATCAACTGGTAAAAAAATATGTAGATGATGATATAGTTCCTGTAAACCTGCTTCCTGAATTGTTTATTAATATGAAAGATATTTTTGAAGAATAATAAAATGCAGCTTTACACTATTCTATTTTTAATATTTCTTAAGTCAGTTACTTCCTTCAGTTCAATTGGAGATTCCACAAAGACTCTAAGAAAAATCAATTTTTATTTTGCATTAGATATCCGAAAATCTTTGGTTAGAGATATTCCTATCAAAATGACAGGTTTGAAAATAGGCGCAACTTTTAAAAAAAAGCATACTGTAGGTTTTGGATATTATAATTTAGGAAGGCCCATTTTTGGATATTATCTCAACGATCCTGTAGAATACGATGCAAATCAATCATTAAGAACAAAATCAGGGAGTTCAATAGACATACCCACCACTGTATCCTTGTCATTTCAATATTTTTCTCTTTTTTACGAATACAGGATTTTGGCGAGAAAAAAATGGAACCTGGATTGGACTGCCCAATATGGCATAGGGCGTGCCTATATTACAGCAACAAATCAAAAAAACGGTCTACGTATACCTGGATATCCAAAGTCATCGCGGGTACATTTATTGGAATCTTCAATACTATTGCAATACAAAGTATTTACCTGGCTTGGGGTCGGAGCGGGGGTTGGTTACCGTTACATCTTAAACCCAAATGAATACATATCTGCCACTTTTAATTATCCAATATGGGTTATAAAATTGATGGTTTCGCCTGGCAAATTACTGAAGGTTTTTAAAGGGAAAGAAAAATGGTATAAATAAAAAAAAATCCCAGACTTGCTGGGATTTCCGTCATTTTAGATTTTCATTTTTTTTAGGTTCGCGACTTGAATAAGGTCGATCCTAATATTAAGGTTATTACAACCAAAGCAAGGAATATAAAGAATATAACCTTAGCAATTGAAGCAGCTCCAGCAGCAATTCCTGTGAATCCAAATATGGATGCAATAATTGCTATGACGAAGAAAATAAGTGTCCATTTTAACATAGTTGTAAGTTTTAGAGTGATAACTCTTAGTTAAAATTACTATGCCATAATCATTAAAACTCTTGTATTTATTACAATACATTTTATGATATTCTTGGTGTAAAACTTACATCAATTCTTTGTATAAAAGGCATTTCTAACATCCAAGATTTCTGGTGGTTAAAATAATTATAGAAGAATCCACAAATGAATAGCATAATTCCTTCTATATATGAGAGGTTTAGACTGGTGTCATATTAAACGACTGTAATTCAACTTGTTGTCTATTTTATTTTTCTAATAAATAATAGCTCTATAATTTAAAATCTAGCATTATATATTATTTATTTCATATGTCGGTAGTCAAATGTATTTTTAGATACTTTCTTATCTTTTATATTTTTTATCCGTAAGACGATAATATCAATAAAAAATTGTACTAATCCTACATCATTTATTGACCCACTCCATTTAAATATTACATAACCACTTAATAAAAATGAAGAAATTTATAGCTTCTATAGGCTTAATAGCACTCGCATGTTCAGCCCATTCCCAAGACAGAATTAATATTACTTCCTCTATGGTTACAGATGAAAAAATGTATCCATACTCGAGCCCAAATAGAATGTTTGATGAACAAGCTTCTATTGTATCTGAAACACTTACTTCTAAACCTGGTACTTGGTGGGGAGACTACATGGAAAGTGCTAAATATTATCCTTTAAGTGCCGTTGTAGATCTTGGAACGGAAACTGACTTAACCAATATTTATGTATTTGATAATAATGGGATGTCAAATCTGAAATTTTATTATAAAAATACAGCAGGTTGGCAATTGATGTTTACTGATCCATTGTCAAATTATCAGACCTGGAACAAGCATACAGTTAATCTAAAATCAAGATATATCAGGATAGTTTCTGAAGGTATAGGCGGAAATTTTGGTGAAGTTGTAATGTTTAAGGCTAAACCTGTGATTGTTCCTTTACCGCCCGTTGTGGTTTTACCTCCTGTTCAACAACCAACAGTAACATCACCTATCGTACCTGCACTTCCAATGCCAAATGGTACAGAAGTAAAACTTAGCATAACAGGAGATATGATAACGGATGAAAAAGCATTTCCGGAATCAAGTCCTTTTAAAATGTTTGATGAGCAGGCAAATATCACAGCGCAACCACCTGTAACACAGCCATCAACTTCCTGGGGAAGTTATATTAACAAAGATCTCTTTTATCCTTTGAGTTCGGTTATCAATCTGGGCCAGTCCATAAACATTAGCAATATTTATGTTTATGATGGAGGAGGATCTTCAAATCTATCATTTTATGCCAAAGTCAATGGTACTTGGGAATTGTTATTTACTGATGCGCTTACCAGCTGGAATACCTGGAATAAACATGTTGTGAATAAATACACTCAATTTGTAAAAATTGTGTCAGATGCCCCAACTGGTAGTTTTGGTGAAGTTGTAATTTACGGTGATAGAAATACTGCATCGCCTTCTAAAGCAATAGCTGGCGCAAAAACCTATCCTGTTCTGGAAGATTTTTTGGGTGTTAACATACTTCATACAAATTCAATATCAGATGCATCTATTGTAAAGAATATCAGGGAATTTCATTTATGGACCTGGAATGAAGCCAACAGTGATATTGCCAATTATCCAGGTTATCCTGCTAATAAATATGGTTTTAACCCAAGTCCTGGTAACTACTGGAACTTCGATAATGTCTACAGCAGCTATAAAAATAAAGGTATGAAAATTGTCCCTACTCTTCAGGGAACAGCCTTTTGGTTCAACAAAGCATTGGATGGAAGTATGCAGGATAATAAACCAGTTGTTGATGGATTGAACACAGAAGACCCTGCTTCATATGTTGCGCATGCAGATTACTTATATCAGTTTGCTGCCAGATACGGTGCTAAACAAGTTCCTACAGCTTCTTTAAAACTGCAGCAAAATAATTCACCCGTTTCAGCATTAAATTCTATAGAAGGAGTTGAAAACTGGAATGAACCTAATAAAACCTGGAAATCCAGAAAAGGAATGTTTTCTCCATATGAATATGCTGCTATGACCAGTGCAGATTATGATGGTCATCAGGGAAAACTGGGTACTACTGTAGGAGTGAAAAATGCAGATCCGAATCTTCCATTTATCATGGCTGGTCTTACAGGAATGGATACTGTTTACACAAAGGCTATGTTAACCTGGTTTAAGAATAACAGAACCGATGGTGTAACTCCATTTAATGTGATTAATTATCACCACTATAGCAATGATGCAGGCGGGCAGGTTGGTGCACCTTCATTCGGGGTTTCGCCGGAAGCAGACATGCTTGAGAAAAAAGTTAAAGGCGCAGTGGATTTTAATAGCAGATATTTACCGGGAAAACCTGTTTGGATAACAGAATTTGGTTTTGATGCTTCTCAGAATTCGCCTCAAAAAGCAAAAGCTTATGGCAATTTTACGGGTGAAGATGTGCAGGCAATGTGGCTGGTAAGGTCATCGCTGGCTATATATGCTGGTGGTGCAGATAAGGCTTACTTATTCTGGTTACAAGATGATGATTCAAGAAACGACTATCTTTTTGGTACATGTGGTTTAACCAGCTTCGTTTATCCCGGAACTCCACAGAAGCGCAAAGCATATTATTGGTTAAGCACATTAAACAAAGTTGCGGGCAAATACAGACTAACACAGAAAACAGTAACTGGAACTACGCACCTTGCTCAATTTGAAAAACCTATTACATCTGATACTACTGTTTATTGTATATGGAATGGAACATCAAATGGAACAATTACAACTGGTTATAAGCTTAATGTAAGAGGGAGCAAAGCAGAAATCATCACGCCACAAGTTGGATCATTGGTAGGGAAATCTACACCAGCTACAGTTGTGAACGGTACGGTAACGATCAATGTAACTGAAGATCCTATTTATGTTAAAGCCTACGGAGCAGTTTCGAACCAAAGGACTGAGAAAATTGAAGATGTTGAAAAAAGTATTTCAAATATAACTGTATATCCAAATCCAGGTAATGAAATGACAAATATTATCACACCTGAAGGACAGATAATAAAAAGTGTTTCCATTCTCGATAATAACGGAAATATTGTAAAACCTATTATAAATCTGTTTGGAAACAGAGCCAGCTTCAATGCAGAATCTCTTGCAAATGGAATATATAATATTCAGGTATCATTACAGGGATCAGATAATTTGATTGTAAATAAGTTTGTAGTATCAAAATAGGTACTTGTCAAAGGCACTTCAATCTCAGAAGTGCCTTTTTTTTCTGGCATAATTTTTTGAGAATAACATGATTCTCAAAAATAAATAGTATGGAAAAGAAAATTGAGGCTCACTTTCACCATCAGGTTAAAATTCAACAACATCTAGCAAAAATTCGGAAGCATCTAAATAATATGCATCACCATTATGATGTGGTGATCAAAGAAATTAAACCTGAATAAACCTGGAATTACATTTTCCAGGTTTCTTTTTTATCTTTTTCATTTGGGTCTGCTGTTTTATTCCCCTCAGCACTTATATTTTCCTTCCTATCCTGTCTTGTTTCTTCAGTTTTCTGGGCATCGATAAATTCAGCGCCTTTGGTTGGCATTACCTTAGTTCCATATTTATCTGCATATACCTGGGTGAATTCAGCTCCGAACAATAGAATTAATCCTGCATAAGACACCCAAAGCATAATTAATATAATGGTTCCTGCTGCACCGTATGTTGATCCTGGATCGCTTTTGCCGAAATATACTCCTAATGCAAACTTGGCTATTACAAACAAAACAGAGGTTAGAAATGATCCCACCCAAACATCTCTCCACTTAACTTTGGCATCAGGAAGGAACTTATAAAGTGCTCCAAACAAGACCGTTATAACTCCTATTGATATAACTATATCGAAAATTCCAAATATAAACACCAATGATTCTGAAATGTGCCTGCTTACCCACCCGCTCAAAGCGCTCATGCCAGCAGAAAGTACCAGTGAAACTAAAAGTAAAAAACCAATCACAAGGATCAGTCCAAATGAGAACACCCTGTCCTTGATCATCTTAAGAATGGCTTGCTTGGGTTTTGGCCGAACTCCCCACATTTCATTCAGTATTTTTTGAAGTTGATAGAAAACTCCTGTTGCCCCAAATATCATGGAAGCTATTCCAAGAATTGAAGAAATTACTGTTCCCTTATTATTGCCTGCGGTTGCTATCATGGCTTCAATGTCTTTGGCTGTATCACCTCCG
>JACMRH010000459.1 GCA_014376535.1 Cytophagales bacterium
ATTTCGCTGTTGATATGTAAACGTTTGTATGCAAAGCTCGGAGTGCTGGTTGCCTGGTTTCCAATAATAACATCTCCTAAACTATAATAAATTTTATTGCCATCGTTAATCCATTGGCTTGATCCACTTCCGAAAGTAGTGGCGTCTTTGTATCCTATTACTCCAGTGGCATCAGCGACAAGTATTTTTGAAGAAGTAATATTTAAACTAATATCCTGAATCCTTACTTTTCCATTTACATCAAGTTTTTGAACCGGGGTAATGGTTCCTATACCCAAGTTTCCTAGATAATCCATTCTCATCCTTTCTTGCAAGGATGGTGCGTCGAATTGTTTACTTGCGGTAAAAAATGAAATTCGAGATTCTGATTCAATTTCGGCATGCGTAATAAATCCAAGCTTTTGAGCCGTTACTGTACTTAAATAGGATGTATGTAAATTAGGAAAGTAAGTTTTAGAAGAAGTGCCCAAATGCAGGTAATTTGAATTAGTTCCAGTTCCGGCAGTCACCATTAAGCTTGCATTGGCATCTTGTGCATCACTGATATTTTCTACTAACATCATGTTACGCTCAGCTCCAACACCTTTCTTTTTCAAATGAAACCAATATGCTCCAGGAGCAACTCCCACATTGTCGTTGCCAATTGAAACTTTACCACCAGAATAGTTTATTCCATAAGATGTATTTGTCCACTGACTGTTATTTCCGACCAATGCTGAAAGATCAACTGAATTTCCCTGGGAAATAGAAAGTAAATTACCAGCCAGTATTAATTTTTGATTTTCTGTTTCAACTGTTTTTGCACTTAATGCAAATGGAACTGATTGCAAATCTGAAGTTACGTTGAGGCTGTAGCCATTGCCATCCGGATCGATTTCAGATTTGAGAAGTTTTTTGGTAGCATCAGTCCAAATTATACCAGCAAATGTTCCACTTATCACAGCTCCTTTACCAACAGGAAGAGCAAATAAACCAAATTGGTTTGTAGAAAGGTTATGTGATTCAGAATAAAGAATAGTTTGGTTGGTACCAGATTCTGATAATATGCTCAACCTTACTTTAATTACTTTGTTTGCAAGCGGATTTCCACTAAGGTCCCTGGCAATACCTTGATAATTAAATGCTTGTGGAATCTGGGCCAATAAAACCTGGCTCGATAATAAAAATAATAATAAAATCTTTTTCATAAATTTAATTCAGCTTAGTTTTTAACAATTTTAAATCCTTTTACAACTTTATTCCCGTCTCCATATAGTTCTATATGGTAAATGCCAGGACTCAGGTCTTCAACATTAAGTTTAGATTCTGATGAAAGTGTTTCTAATACTTTATTACCTGTAATCCCAAATATAACTACCTTTTTTACCTCATTTCCAGTTAAATCCCAATAAATGTAACTGGAGGTTGGATTTGGATATACTGAAAAAGAATATGCCTCGTTTTCTTGATTAAAATTTGAAACTGCTAATGGTCCGGCAAGCTTTTGAGGCTGCAAAAATCCGGTTGTGTAGGAATTGACGTTCGTAACCATTACCTCACCCATGTTAAAATCTATTACCATGGAATTGTTTTTCAATGTGCCTCCTGAAGTATTTACAACATTCAGCACTGGCCCGCCTCCATAGGCAAATCCTGAGATTGCTGAGAAAAGGCCAAAAAATACTGCTTTTATATTCATATTTATTTTGGTTTTATGTATGATTGATATAGTAATGAAAAGGTTGCCCGGAATTAAAAAAAAATTATTGTGGATAATGGTATCAATACATACATCCTATAGAAAATATTTTAGCTAGTTTCTTAAATTTGATACTTGAACTAACAAATGCGAATATTCCTGCTACTTTTCCTCAAAGTTACAATTGTACTTTTAGTTAAAGGTCAGCCTGTGTTACAAGTTGTTGCCTGCAGTGGTGGATCTGTTGGCAGCACGAACCTGTTTTTAGATTTTACAG
>JACMRH010000460.1 GCA_014376535.1 Cytophagales bacterium
AAGTATTTGAAATGTATGTTTCCTAAGCTAATGGCACACTTAACTAAACGACATTGCATTGTAAATGTCGTTTAGCAGGAAACAGCAGGAATGTCGAACAGCAGGATAGTTGGAAATCTAACTAAAGTTCTATATGAATAATTCTTAATTCTGCAAACTTATTCTAGGACATGACAGGGTGCAGAACGTTAATGTTAGGATAACAATCAGGTCAAACTTGATTCTTACTTTTAATCCTTTGAGATCGGACAAATGGAACCAAGAAATAAGTTTCTTATCGCTTTTATAATGCTAGTTCAAATGGGTGCAGCACAACCTATTATTCCAGATTACCCTGCATTATTTGATTATTCACGGAATGAAGAACAAAGCTACCTCAGATCATCTGTATCACTTCCTTACCAACCCTCTTATAAGACGTATTATTCCTATTTTAATAGACAAAGCAAGGGCTTTCCCAGACATGTTGAAGTGTTTCTACTTGAAAATACAAACCAAATTAAATTTTCTCGTAGTTATGATTACTTCTATGGACCTGAAGACTACTTAAAATCCTGCAAAGAACTCTTATTTTCAGGTATAGACACAATTAAAATATACCATGAACAGACTCAGAACCACAAAGGGCAAGATTCTATTTCTCTTAACTTTAGATATGTTGATACAATAGGATGGGTAAATAAGTTAAAAACACTTTTTACATACAATTCAGACGGGTTGCTCAGTCAGATAAGCGGAACTAATGATGAGCCAAGTGATCCTTATAGTTCCGACATATTGCCTACACAGGATAGTTATATCTACGATTCCTTTCATCGTCTTATTAGGATTGACTACAGTTATAAAAGTGCTGGTTATGGTGTAGGCACTTGGAGTTCGTTTTTTTTTCAATATGCGAGTGATTCCACAACCTTACCTTCTACTATCAATGATAATAGCCATTATTCCGCTAAAACCTTAACTAATATTGTGTACTGTGATAAAAAAGAAGACAGCACAAACTTTATTTTAGTGGGTGACTTCAAAATTCAATATGCAAAAATCAACTATCATTTACGAGATGCATTGCTTATCGACTATACGTATGGTTTTAAAAATTCCTGGGTGTATCCTTCCGCAGACTCCCTTACCTCCTATTTGTACAATGATGTTTCCTTAGATCTTAAGAAAAGCTTCTATAGAGGTCGAGTATGGAGCCCTGAAGGACTCCTTCTGAAAGAATATGAAATAGGGGCACATCCATATTATGGAAGAGATACAATTAAATCAACACGAATGCGGTATACATTCAACAATGACGGGACTATGAAAGCAAAAACATTCGAGTACATGTACCTTAAAAACAACTTAACATGGGAAACGGAGTATTCACATGCCTTGCATTATGAGTTTTCAGCGTACGAGAATCCATTAGTTACTGACTTGGGAACTTTTTCAAAAGAGGGCAAACAATATATCCTAGAGGTGTTCCCAAATCCTGCAAAAGAACAAGTGAACTTTCATGGAATTCCAAATGGGGAGGAATGTACGGTAGAACTATATAGCACAGATGGGAGACTTGTGAAACATAAAAGTACAACTGGTTCCGGTTATTTATCCATACAAGGTCTGGCTCCCGGTTATTATCTTTTCAAAATAAAAAGTGCCAACAAACAACAGACATTCTCCATTGCTTTAGAATAAAGAAGTGCCAAACCCCTTTTGGTAACCTGCAAATGTGCTTGTGGGGAAAGTTTATTTAAAGTTTTTTCTTTTTAGAACAAGCCTGAGGCTTATGTCATAACTCACACTCGCAACATGCGAACGAGAACAGTTAATATACGGGGCCAGATTATCTGTAATCGACATTGCAATTATTCGGATTGCAAATCCTTTTTAGCTGTAGTTCGACATTACAAATGCATGTCGAATAGCTGGGTTATTCGCCTTATTTTTTATAGCAGCATTACAGTATTATCTAAAAGTTATTTCAATATTTTCTTAATGTTTCGTTCTTTTCTGATTTGATAAATATTAACCATCAAAATAAACAAATGGTAATATTTAGTTAACCTACCCAAAGACTTGTTTTACGTAGTTTTGGGATTCGGATTATCATACCCATACACTTAACAATGTTATTCTTTTCTATTCATACTTTGATAAAACAGGGTGTAACAAACCTTATATTTATCTTACTTTTAAGTTGTGCCGCATTTGCCCAAACAGGTACACTCCAGGGTAAAATCGTTGAAAAATTTGCAGGAAGCACAGATCCCATTATTGGTGCAATTATTAGGATAGAAGGCACATCAAAATCGGCGGTCACTGATACTGCAGGTGCTTTTATAATTGAAAACATTGATCCAGGTACCTATAGCATACAAATATCCTATATTGGCAGTGCCCCTAAAACAGAACCTAATATCCTGATAGAAGGTGGAAAGACCACAAGGCTTGCCCCAATTAACTTATTGGAAGACACCAAAGTAACAGACGAAGTAATTATAACTGGTACCAGGCAAACTGGCACAGAAATGTCGGTTATTAACGAAGTAAAAAAGCTAGATGTTGTGGCCAGTGCCATAGGCAGTGAACAAATAAAAAGAACCCTGGACCGCGATGCGGCTGATGTGGCCAGAAGAGTTTCTGGCGTTACAGTTGTGGACAACCGGTTTATAATAGTACGGGGTCTGAGCGAGCGTTACAATACAGTTATGCTGAACGGTGCCATTGCTCCGAGTTTTGAACAGGATGTGAGATCTTTTTCTTTGGACAACCTACCTAGCCAATATATAGATAGGATGGTCATTTACAAATCTCCTTCAGCAGATTTACCTGGGGATTTCTCAGGAGGAGTTGTAAAAATATATACTCCTGGTATGCCAGATAAAAACTTTTTCAATGTAGGCTTTTCATCTTCTGTAAGACAAGGGACTACTTTTCATGATTTTCAAAATACCTCTAAAGGTAAATATGCGAATTATGGCTATGATGATGGCACTTATGGATTACCTCAGGATTTGCCTCCTGATTTTAGAGTTGCACAAGGTAGTAGAGATTACCTTAAATATGACCGTATAAAGATAGGTCAATTATTTAGAAACGATACTTGGGTGGCTAACAAAGTCAATGCCGATCCAGATTTCAGGTTCAATATACAAGGCGGCCAAAGAATTAAATTAGGAAGCGATAAAATGCTTGCTTTTATTATAGGATCAAATTATTCTAAAACCTTTCAAATTATCCAACAAGGACAAAGAGCACTATTAACACCAGAAGGTGATGAGCTAAGTCCAAGATACGCATCAGAAATGATGATTCATGACAGAACAGTCAAGTTAGGTGCCATTGCAAATATTATATTTCAATTAAACAATAATAATTCTATTGAACTCAAAAATACCTATAGTCATGTTGGAAATAATAGATTTAGAAATTTCTATTACACTTCAGCAAATAATATTGACAGAAAAACCCCCACAAATGCGGAAAATAATAATAAAATAAATTTATACAACACATTTTCAGGAATGTTATCTTCCCAACTATCAGGAAGACATTCATTACATAAATCAACAGAATTTAACTGGCAATTGGGCTATGCCAAGGCAGAAAGAGATGAACCTGATATTAAAGCATATGATTATATTATTCAAAAAGGAAAGTATTCCTGGGCTGGTACCAATACAGGTGGAGATCCTACCCAACTAGGGCGTCAGTTTTTTAAAACAATAGAAGAAGTAAAAACCGTTTCTGGTGATATTACAAAAAAAACTATTATAGACATTTATGGGGAAACCGAGTTGTCATTAAAATCTGGATGGTATTTAGTTGAAAATAAAAGACAATTTCAATCAAGGGGATATGGTTATGTTCCTAAATTGGAATATCCCGATGGAACAGGCTATTATAATGACATTGATATCAATAGTATTACACCAGAAAACATAAATGAACCAAAATCCTGGGATAATTCTCAAGGCTTAGTAATAGTCCCTGGTAATGGTGATGGCTCTTACAATGCATTAATTCAAACTAATGCTATATTTTTAATGCCAAAAATAGAATGGAGGGAAAAATTAAAAGTTACAGCTGGAATGCGGTTAGAAAATTTTTCCCAAAATATTAATAGTTTAAAATTAATAAAGAATAATTGGCTTCCATCAATTAATGCGAGTTATAGTTTTACTAAAAAGTTTTTAATCAGAGGATCATTTGGAAAAACAGTTAACAGACCAGAAGTTAGAGAGGCAGCATATGTTGATATATTTGATTATTATCTACAAAAGCGAGTAATTGGAAACCCTAAAGTTAAAACCGCAGAGGTTAATAATTTTGATTTAAAGTTTGAATATTACTTTTCTCCTGATGAATATTTAAGCCTAGGTGGCTTTTATAAAGAAATTCAAAATCCTATTGAAAGATTTATAATTGATGTTAATGGAACTGGAGCAAATGCAAATGATGAGGCAATTACTTACATAAACGGAAAATTTGCTTCTTCTAGAGGAATAGAATTTGAAACTAGAAAATCATTACGAAATCTGTTAGTCACGTCCAAACGAGATTTACTAAAGAATTTCGCCTTTTATTGCAATGCGTCCATAAATGAAAGTAAAATCGTATATGAGAAACAACACTTATTTGATCAGGGTGTCAATGGTTTGAAAGAAGAAAACAATCAGGTTAAAGGTATTTTAAATTCTAAAAGTCGAAGAATGTTTGGTCAATCACCATATATCATCAATGCAGGCTTTACATTCAATAGCGATAAAACTAAGAGTACTATCAATTTGGTTTACAATGTGGTGGGGAATCGCTTAACTTTTATTATACCTGGTGTCGGATCTATATATGAAGTTCCAAGACATGTACTTGATTTAACATATATCCAACAACTAAATAAATATGTGGAACTTAAATTCGGAATTCAAGATCTGCTAAACCAAAAAATACAATTTGTTCAAGACAATAATGGTGACGGGAATGTAAAAAGATTAAAAGATACCGGTTACAGTACTGACCCTAATGATCCTAAAAATATTTATGGCGGAGCAGAAGTCCATTTTACTACAGCTGACAGACCAGCAGACAAAACTGAAGCACAAGTGCCTAACAATAATTACAATTTAGGAGACACCCAATTTATCGGCTTCAAAAGAGGCAGCTATTATTCATTAGGCCTAACAGTCAAGTTCTAATAAAAATTTAATAAATTAAAACTTAAACCTTAAAAAAATCCACATATGAACTCTCCAATCAACCCCTATAAAATTGCCATTGTCACTCCATTAAAGAATGAACTTGGCAATATTCCATTGTTAATGGAATCCATCAAAAAACAGGACATGCCCCTGGAATATTGGATTATTGTAGAAAATGGAAGTAACGATGGTTCCAAAGAGTTTCTTGCAGGCTTAAAAGAAGTCGAGAATGTTAAAAACTTTATTGTGATCAATTTTGCTTTACCAAACGAAAAATATGAACTGGGCTTCAA
>JACMRH010000461.1 GCA_014376535.1 Cytophagales bacterium
ATTGAGCAGGTAAAAGAAAGCGTAATGCTTGATAAGGTGTCTTTTGTGAAAGGTCAAAAGATTGCGTTGGTATTCGGAAATGAAGTTTTTGGTGTGGATGAAGAAGTTTTAAAAAATTGTGATGGCTCGATAGAAATTCCTCAGTTCGGAACTAAGCACTCTTTCAATATTACTATCAGCGTAGGAATAGTTTTGTGGCATTACTTTATGAACAGGAACTAGCTTTAAGCATCGATTTATGTTAAAAACAATTTTATTAAGCATTCGCAATACTAAAAATAGAAATTTCCCCAACTCCAGCTTTTTCCAGACATAAACAACAAGCTTCTAATGTCGCACCTGTTGTGATCACATCGTCCACTAGGCCAAAATGCATACCTTTCAAATCAGTTTTAGTTGAAAGTGCAAAACATTCAAGCATATTATCCAACCTGGCAGTCCTACCCTTTTTTGTTTGAGTCAAGCTTTCTTTTATCCGGGACAATAAATTTGTATGGACTTCTAATCCTGAATTTTCAGCCAGTCCATTCGCAATTACTTCTGCCTGGTTATATCCTCTTTCCTTTTGTCTTTGAGGATGTAAAGGTACTGGGATTAAACCATCCTTGGGAAGGGCAATATTTTCCTTGATAAGGTAATTACCAAATTGTTGGCCTACAAAAAACCCCAGGTCCGGGTTATTATTGTATTTGACTTCATGTAGTATTTTCTGGACCATGCCAGATTTATTGAACTTCAGAAACGAATATGCTGAAGATATTTTTACTCGCCCTGCTAGTTTTCTGTACGTTTCTTCATTGTCCAATTCCAACCTGGGCAATAAATATGTGCAAGTCAAACAAAAGTGCTTCCGATCATACGGAAGCACTTCATTGCAACAAACACACGTTTCAGGATAGATCAGATGAAGAAAATCCTTAAGCACTAGCTTACCAACCTCCGGTATCCTGAGGTTTCGGTTTAGGAGCTGGTTTCTTTTTCTTTTCTGCAGGTGTTGCCGGTTTTGGCTTGCTGCTGTTTTCCCATTCCTGTTGTTCTTTTTCTTCCTGAAGTTTCTTTTTTTCTTCGTCAGTTAATTCCTTAGGTTTTTCCTCAGCTGGTGCTACTGCTGGAGGGGCAATTATGTTATCACCAGTTCCAGCCCCCGGCGTCACTGTTGAATCTTTTGTAGGTTCGGGTGCGCCAGGTGGCAATATAGGCTGATTGAGGGTGCTGTCTTTTTTAACGGGTGCTGCGCTATTTCCACTTCCACCAGATCCACTAGTACCTGATCCTTCTGCAGGAGGTACATATTTGGCCCTTTTCTTTTTAAACGGATGAATTGTGTACTGAAGTTTTAATGTAGCGGTTATATAAGAATCCTTATCAGACTTGCCCAGTTTACTGATCCCATCAAGGCCATCAGTAAAAGTGTAACGATAGCCGAAGTCTGTAAGAATTGAAAAACGTTTGTTAATATAGAATGCAAATCCTAATGAAGCTGGTAGTACAAAAGCAATATTACTTGAGGTGGAGGCCGTATAATTTTTGAAGAAGTTTGTGTCTGTGACTGTTACTAAAGGGTTGATATAAGCTCCACCTATTCCTAATGTAATATAAGGCCTTACACGAGGCGGCCTTTTAGATATGTCATTTTTAAATAGAATTCTTTTGCCTATCAGATTAAACCGACAGTATGCAACCAATTCATACATAGTGTTTGTAAAAGAAACACTTCCACTTGTATCGTTTTTTACACCGCCCAGGGTTAAGTAATTGAAATCAACTCCGAAATAGGTTTTAGGCCAAACCATATAACTTGCTCCCACATTAAATGCAGGTGAAAGCCTGGCTCCTGGCATAAACCCCAAATCACCTATATAACCAGCAGTTCCGGCACCAACTGTAATATTTAAGGGGCCTCTGTAATAATATGAGTCAAAAAATCCTGAATACTCAATCTTTTTCGTTTTCTGTGCAGATACAGTTAAATTAAAAAGTATAAGAGCAAGAATTATATATACTGGTCTTTTTAGCACCTTATTGTATTTAGATTATGCAAAATTAGTTTTTTTCCTGATTTACCTGTTTTTCTTCAGGGAAAAATACGAAACCCAGGCAAGCTATATGCGTATTGATTAGAACGGTTTATTTGTTAAGAGTTACTTTACCGGAAAACAATGTTCTGCTGTGTATTATTTGGAGATAAATAGGCGAGTTGAATTAAGTTAAAGATTTTATTTTTGTAAAAGTCTGTTGCACCTATGAAGCTGTATATTAACAGTATAATTTATACGATACTCATGTTCCTTCTATCAGAAGGGATATGCATTGCACAATTCTACAATAATGGAAGTCAGGTAACTGTTACAAACGGAACACAACTTTCCATTAAATCTTCAGATCTGATAAACAACGATTCAAGTATTTATAATGCTGGTACTATCACTGTTGAAGGTGACTGCTTTATAAGCAATAAACCTAACAGCAGGATCATAACTTTTGGCACAGACTCTCTGATAGTTTACAAAAACTTTACAGACGGTTCACTTTATGGTCAAAACTCTGGTGTCCTTACCCTAAAAGGATCTAATCAAACTATTGCAAGCACATCCAGCCTTCTGGCAAACCTGTACATAATGGGAGGAGGGTTAAAAACTATTTCTGGCTCTGCCATTGTGAGGTTTAAACTTGATTTACAACAAGGACACATTTCAGTCACTACTCCAAATATTTTCGGGATTGATAGTACAGGCAGCATAGTTCAGTCTGCTCCGGGAACTAATTCCTTCGTAATCGGGGCACTTTACAGAAAAAAAATGAACGGAGTGGATTCTTTATTCTACCCTATTGGAAATTCGATAAGTGAATACAGACCAGCTTCTCTTTTAGGAATTTCAAACCCAACAGCAGGGAACCCCACTTTTAGTATTGCAACAAATATTTCTACGCCTGCAGCAGGTAGCGGCATTTCAACAATTTATAACCGGGTATGGACAGTCAAATCTAATAAGCCTTCTTATCCGGTCAATAATATAAGATTAACTTACTTGCCAGCTGACGTTGCTTCAACTTCTTTGCAAAACCTTATCGTAGGTCAATCTGCCAGCCTTACAGGGAAATATGCTTCAATTGGAAATATTTCAGCTCAAGCTGGTTCTGTTCTGAGTGAGTTTAAACCATCACAGGATTTTTATGCAATTGGTTCTTCCAATAATGTAAAAGGTAATTTCAGGGTTTTGCTGGAAGGTCCCTTTAACGGAACAGACATGGACTCAAAGCTTTTTACTAACAATGCACTATCTGATTCATTGCTTCCAACTATTGGTATGTTACCCGGTTATAGTATTCCTGCAAATGCAGTTGACAGAATTGCATTTGTCTTGAAAAGTGCAGGAACATACATAGATACTGCCTATTCATGGGTACTGAAAGATGGATCAATTAAGGATTTTGCAACTGGTACAAAGAATTACGTAACATTCTCAAAGGCGATACCAGGGAACAGCTATTATATAATTGCAGATCACAGAAACCATCTGCCAGGGTCATCTGACAATATAAAATTGACAAATACTTCAACAAATGGGGTTTACAACTACGATTACGCAAATGGAGTTTTTGGTGGTGGCGCTAAGTTTGATTTAGCCTCAGGCAAATGGCTGCTCTATGCCTCAGATTCATACAAGTCCTTTAAGAATCAGACGGACGTAATGGATGTTGGAAGCGTTGGAAGGGATGAAATACAATTCGTTACAGGAAATAATCATTACAGACGAACTGATGTGAACCTTGATGGAAGTATTGATGCCAAAGATTTTCAGTTAAGTACCGATCACAATTCTAAACTGTATTACTCTACTTTACCCTAATGAGAAAAGTAATAACATTTGCTCTCCTTTTTATTGGCATTATTTCCCTTGCCCAATCTTCCTATAAACTGGAAATGGATAGAACTGTAAATGATTCTTATTTACTTCTGGACTTATATATTCAAAATTCAAGTGACAAACCTTTTATACTTGGAGGTTCTAACTTTTTGGTTGATTTGAAATCGTCCGGATTGGATTTGAAAAACGCCCAATTTATACCCGGCGAGTTTGATAAGTCGAACCATCCGGCTTATGCCGAAATGGGAACGGGCAGCAACAATATATTAGTGATGAATGTAAGGGCTGACGTAAAAAGCTCTGCTAATGGAAAAACTGTTACAAGTCAAAAATCCAGGATCGGTTCAGTGAAAATACCTATCACAGATCCTTGTCAGACAGTAAGTCCGGTATGGTTTAAAGATGGAGCGATCCAATCTTACAGCAAAGACGCAAAAGCCGAAGACATTACTAAGGGAGCAAATTATCAAAACCCCCTTCCTTTAGATCTTGATGGTGGCGTTTCCAAAACCATTCCTTCTATTACTTATAACAAAGGAACACTTGTATCATCTTCACAAACAGATAATCAATGGTATCTGGACGATGTTGCTATTCCTGGAGCAATTAAACCTGAATTTGTTCCCAAGGTTGAAGGCAAATATTCTGTATTGGTTACCTATCCTTGTTCTAATAATTTTTCTGCACCTGCTCCTGTTGTTATTACAGGGTTGAGAGAATTTAATTTGGGTTACAGTTTTAATGTTCAACCAAATCCATTTATAGGAGATTGCAAAATCAAATATTCTCTACTTAACGGTGGCTCAACAAAATTGCAGGTTTATGATGTAAGCGGAACTCACGTCCTTGACCTTGAATCGGGAACAAAACCACAAGGCGATTATGAATATGTTTTTAATCCAGCCCAAAATAAGATCTCAGCAGGTACTTACATACTGAAATTAACTGTCAATGACATGGTTGGGACAATTAAGCTGGTCTCTTTAAAATAAGCATACTTTTCACAGCAAGGAATCTTATATTTCTGATACTAAGACTCTACAATCATTCGCTTAAGAGAAAAATATATTTCTAAAATGTAATAATCCCCCTCATTTAGCCTGAAATACCTTAAAAATATGTATGTTTGAGGTACAAACAGAGGTAAAATAAATTAATTGCGTGTACTATTTCTTAGTAAACAGCACAATATACTACCCTGTTTTACCGTATATTAGTATTAGAAAATCCCAGACCTAAATGCTTATTAAGCCTTCTTCCTTAACCACTGAAAATCAGTACGATGAACATACATTTGTTTATCAGATGAAGGACGAATACATTAAGAGAATGGGTGATGCAAATCAAGGCTCCAAAGACAACCTTCCTGATGTAGTAAAACTGGATTTTGAACGTTTAGCAGATTTTATACGGTTCGAGGCCTTGAAAAAGAAAAAGCTGATTACGATAGATAAGATCAGGGAAATATTATCCTAAGGGTCAAATTTTACTAAAACATGGCAAATTAGAAGCCACTGTTTTTACATTTCTCATTACAATTTCTGTTGCTCCTTTTTTTGTATTGGTAAACATTCTGTTTGCCTCACCTGCTTCTTTCATGAAGATTTCATTTGCAAAAAGTTTTTTAAGGCACTCATACATTTCATCGTTGGTATTGCAAGAAAATGCGCCTCCATTTTTTATCATTTCTCCTGCTTCTGCAAACTCTTCGATTTGCGGGCCAAAAACCACTGGAACCCCATAAACTGCTGGTTCCAGTATATTGTGTAAACCTTGCTTAAATGCTCCTCCCACATAAGCTACTGTACAATAATCATAAAGGCTGGCCAGCATCCCGATACAGTCAATAATCAGTACATTGAACCCGCTTAGGTTTGTTTCAGCTGAAAATGTAGAATACCTGATTGATGGCAATCCAATATCTGAAATTACTTGATTAATCATCTTCTCACTTACATCATGAGGCGCTAAAATTATTTTTGATTTTGTTTCTTTCAAGAATGTTTTTAAAACTGCAACGTCTTCTGGCCAACAACTTCCTGCAAGAAATACTGGCCTATTTTCAATAAATTTTTTAATTAAGGGGTACTCTTTTTTATTATCGAGTAATTGAGCAACCTGGTCATATCTGGTATCCCCAGAATAAATGCTGTCTGTTTTATGCTTTTTTAATAAAACCTGTGAAGATTTATTTTGAACAAAGATCAGATCAAATTTTCTTAACTGGGCTTTGAAGAGGCCACCTCTCTTTTTGAATATTGTTTGCTTGTCATAAAACCTAGCCGACAACAAAAACATGGGTATATGCTTAGCCTTCAAAGCATTGATAAAGTTTGGCCATATTTCAGATTTAACAAAAAATGCCAATTTTGGACTTACTATCTGTACAAATTCCCTGGAATTTTCGTAAGTATCCATTGGCAGATAACCAACATAGCTTGCCAGGTTAGAATTTTTTCGGGCCTTGTAACCGGAAGGTGAAAAGAATGTGACAATAATAGAAACCTCAGGATATTCCAATTTTAATGCTTCCATAACTGGCTTACCCTGCTCATATTCCCCCAATGAGGCACAGTGAAACCAAACATTACATTTCGAAGAACCTATTCCTGAAGCCAAAATATCTTCCTTCCAGGTGGCAGTTGCTTCCAGCCAGGTTTTGACTTTAGAACTGAAAGGTGAAACCAGCTTTAATAAAGCTGGCGCAATGGATGTAACAAAATTGTAGAATAAGATCAATGTGCCCTATTTTAATACATTCAATAACCCAGGAGTGTCTGTTGCGTACAACCCTTTATAAATTTTTGGTGAAGTTATAAAATTTTACTCCTCTTAACACTAGACCCGTGGCTTACGCTATGATTGAAGACATTGAAATTAACGATCTCAGGTTATTAACCCAACTTGTGAAAGAAAAATATGATTATGATTTTTCCAATTATGCAATTTCCTCCTTCAAACGAAGGTTATTAAGAATTCTTGAAATTTACAAGTTTGATACTTTTGATAAACTTCTTATAAAAATCAAAAATGAACCAGTTTTTTTTAAAGAATTCCTTTCTGAAATTACCGTTAATGTAACAGAAATGTTCAGGGATCCCTCTATGTGGCGCGAACTGAGAGACAAGGTTTTACCTGTCCTTTTCCAGTCACACGATTCTGTAAAAATATGGCATGCTGGTTGTTCTTCAGGTGAAGAAGTTTATTCTATGGCCATCATGCTTAAAGAAAACGGCTGGCTTGACAAAGCAAAGATTTTTGCAACAGATATTGACCATACCATTCTTTCTAAAGCCAAAGAAGGAAAATATGCCGTTAAAAATATGCACGAACTAAATGACAAGAACTACTTTAGGTTTGGCGGAAAAACTCAATTATCAGATTACTATAAGGTAGAAGGACAGCATATTCTAATGGACAAGAAACTGGTTTCTAACATTACTTATATGGAACACAACCTGGCCAGTGGTATTGCTTTTGCTAAAGTCGACCTTATTCTTTGCCGGAATGTGTTAATTTATTTCAACCAAAACCTGCAGAATGATGTATTTAAACTTATTCATCAAAGTCTATTTAACTACGGCTATTTGATCGTAGGATCCAAGGAAACTTTGGTTTGGTGTGATATAGCAAGCAAGTTTATTACAGTAAACAATGAAGAGAAAATCTTCAAAAAAATAAGAGACTAATACATTTAAGAATTACACTTTTTAAGTACTGTGTTTAAAGATAAATTCAAAGCAATTATTATTGGTGGTTCTGCCGGAAGTTTCCAGGTAGTTGTGCGCTTGCTTGCAGAGTTGGATGAAAAAATGGACATCCCCATAATTTTATGCCTTCACAGGTTAAAACATGTTAGAAATGGTTTTGTTGAAGCTCTTTCTATCAAATCTAAAAGACCTATAATTGAGCCCTTAGACAAGGAAAAAATACGCAAAGGGGTTGTTTACCTGGCACCTGCAAATTATCATTTGTATGTGGAGCTGGGTAACCAGTTTGCAATCTCTACGGACGAAATGATGAACAATTCCAGACCCGCCATTGACTTGACCTTTGAAACTGCCTCTTACGTTTACAAAGAAAAAGCTTTGGGGATAATGCTGAGCGGCGCAAACAGGGATGGCGCCTGGGGAATGAAAAGATTAAAAGATCGAGGAGGTTATACACTTGTACAGGACCCGGATGAATGCACCATCAATACGATGACCACCGCCGCTATTAATATTACAAAAATTGACCAGGTCCTTAAAACCGATGGAATAATTCGGTTTCTAAATAAAGAACTATGCTGAACAAGCCAAAATACATATTATTTATTCTGACCATAGCATTTTCGGCCCTTACCCTTGCCAATGTTGTGCTTTTCTATTTGCATATAGAAGACCAGGCTTTGTTTATTACTTCCACAATAGCAACCTGCACATTCTCTATTTTCTCCCTTCTTTATCTTTTTAACCATTTCAAGAAAAACTATATCAGTAAAAAGGTAATAGAAGATGACAATGGAGAAATAGATATTAAAAAACTGAAATTAGAAATTGAAAAAGCCCAGAAAGAAAAAAAGATGGTACAACGTAAAATTGATTTTGAAAAAAACTTTACAGCAAATTTAAACACTGAAGATTTTGGCTCTTTCATCACAAAACAACTTGTAAAAGATCTGGATGCTTGCCAGGCAGCTTATTTTAAAATAGAAAATGATTCAAGTAAGCCACACCTAAAACTTTCATACTCTTATGCACACCATATCCCAACTAGCCAGGAGGTTGTATTTGAACTTGGTGAAGGCCTTTCCGGACAAGTAGCATTAGAAGGCAAAATAATGAATGTAAAAAAAATACCTGATGGCTATGTTTCTATCATTTCGGGTCTTGGAAAAGCAAGTCCTTCTCACATGTTAATAATCCCTTTCAAACACAATGGAAAGGTAAATGGAGTTTTGGAGCTTGCTTCCTTTAATGAATTTAATGATGAAGACGAAAAATTTCTTGAACACATATGTGAATTAGCTTAACCATGGCAAGACTGAATCATAAATATTTATTCAATATTCTAAAATACTCCTTAATAGGGGCTGCCGCAGGTTTGGTATTCCCCGTTGTGGGATATGTGGTTATCATATTTTTCTTAAAACCTCAGACCTATAATGTCTTTGAGCTGGCTACCCAAATTCCGGCATTTACTGTGGCGATGGGTGCCCCAATTATATTAGGGATTGCTGGCTTTGTATTTTCTTACCGCTTTCAAACTACTTTAAGCAAAGCAGAAAATATTATAAAGAACCAGCACGAAATGATTACAAAGGTCACTGCCTTTGCTGATAAAATCGGAAGTGGCGATTTAAATGTAGAACTGAACATCCGAAAAGAAGACGAGGCCCTGGGAAAATCATTGCTTACCATGAAGGAAAATCTTCGTGTGGCTGCCGTGAGAGAGGAAGAAAGAAGCTGGATTATAACAGGTGTTGCTGAAGTGGGCAACATTATTCGTTCAAACGACAATCTATCTTCCCTTGCCGAACAACTTTTGCCATTTCTTGTAAAACGCGTTGGGGCAATACAGGGAGCATTTTATGTGGTTAATGAGGATGAATACGGGAAGAACTTTATAGAAATGATGGGCTGCTATGC
>JACMRH010000462.1 GCA_014376535.1 Cytophagales bacterium
AGAACCACTAATAATGTTTGCCAGAACAGCTTCATTTGATCAACTTGCGTTTTTACAAAGTTACAAAAGCAAATGGGTTTTGTACAGCAATTTAAATCTGATTTATTTAGTACTGTTAATTCAGATTTCCAGGAAAAATCTCTAAGCCTTTTTAGATTTCAGTTTGAAAACAATCGTATTTACAGAAATTATGTCCAGGCTTTAAACGTCAATCCGGATACCGTAAAATTAATAGAGCAGATCCCTTTTTTACCCATTTCTTTTTTTAAGAATTTCAAGGTTACATCTTCAATTACGGAACCAATAGATTTTTTTGAAAGTAGTGGAACTACAGGTATAATACGAAGCCGACTTTATTACAGCGATAAAGAATTTTACCTTGAAAATTCCAAATCCATTTTCGAATCGTTATTTGGTTCGATATCTGAATATTCGTTTTTTTTCCTTCTTCCGAATTATCTTGAAAGGACCAATTCATCACTGGTAGCAATGGCCAATCATTTTTATTCATTGTCTGATAAAAAATTTGGTGGCTTTTATCTTCATGACCTTAAGGGCTTAAACAATGATTTGTCTTCTGTATTGAATAAAAAACCGGAAAAGATAATTTTGTGGGGCGTAACTTTTGCTTTACTAGATTTTGCAAATACATATAATATTCATCTACCTGGGATCAAAATATTTGAAACCGGAGGAATGAAAGGCAGAGGGAAGGAGCCTTTAAGGTCAGAGGTGCATAAGATAATAGCTGAAAAATTTCAGACTGAAAATATTTATTCAGAATATGGAATGACTGAACTGTTTTCTCAAGCCTATACAACATCTGGTTCAGAAATATTTAGAAGTCAGAATCAGATGAAAATATTAATTCGAGAATTAGAAGATCCTATTAGTGTACATTCGAGAAAAGGCGAAAGGGGAGGAGTGAATGTCATTGACCTAGCAAATGTAGATTCCTGCGCATTCATAGAAACACAAGACTTAGGTGTGTTGACAGATGATGGATTTCAAATACTTGGTAGGTTCGATAATTCAGAGGTAAGGGGTTGCAATTTGTTAGTACTTTCATAGTACGTTGTACTTAGTATTTGGTACTTAGAAAAATGCTAGTGTAGAATTGGTATCAAAGAGAACCCCGTAGGACTTTGATCTTACGGGGTTCCACAACTATTAACTATTAACTATTAATTAAGTTATGCACTTACATTATTTTCTCTCAACGCCTCATTCAGAGATGTTTTAAGATCAGTACTTTCCTTTCTTTGGCCAATTATCAGGCAGCATGGCACTTGAAAGTCTCCCGCAGGGAATTTCTTAGTATAAGACCCCGGAATAACTACAGATCTTGGAGGAACATAGCCTTTATATTCTTTAGGTTCGCTTCCTGTTACATCTATTATTTTTGAACTTCCTGTAATTACCACATTAGCTCCTAATACTGCCTCTTTTCCAACTCTGGCACCTTCAACTACAATGCATCTCGAGCCAATGAATGCACCATCTTCAATAATAACAGGAGCAGCCTGAACAGGTTCTAACACCCCACCAAGTCCGACACCTCCACTTAAATGGACGTTTTTCCCAACCTGTGCACAACTTCCAACAGTTGCCCAGGTATCTACCATAGTACCTTCATCTACATAAGCACCAATATTTACATAGCTAGGCATCAGAATTACTCCTTTGGCTAAATAAGCTCCATATCGTGCAACTGCAGGTGGAACTACTCTTACACCCAAGCTTTCATAATTATTTTTAAGCTTCATTTTGTCGTGATATTGGAAGATTCCAACTTCTTCGACCTTCATCTTTCGGATCGGGAAGTAAAGAATAACGGCCTTTTTTACCCATTCATTTACTTGCCAGTCATTTCCTATGGGCTCTGCTACCCTAAGTTTTCCTAAATCAAGTTCCAGGATAACAGTTTTTATGGCTGCCTGAACCTCATTGTCTTTAAGAAGCTCTCTGTTTGACCATGCACTTTCTATTATATCCTTTAATTCTGACATCTTTTAATTTTAATCTTTTAGCGGTTTCAAAAATAAGACTTACAACTTACATATAAGCTAATAGTAGCAGATTTTACTTGTTACATAATGATTGAAGACAATAAATACATGTCCTGTTCTGTTATTTTGTTATTTAGAAGGTGATCAGTCAGAATTTCATTTTCAAGAATAAGAGTGAGTTTCTTATCATTTTCTCTACCATTTCTTTGGGCTTTTAAATAGGGTAAGCTACTGAATGTTACTTGCTCATATTGTGTTTTCCATTTAGAAGGGAATAATTCTTTGATCCTATGCTCGATTTTCTTTTTAAGCATGAAAATGTCATCTGTAACAAGGTCCCTCATTTCTATAAAGTTATGCAAAGCCAATTCACCGATAGCATCTGTATCAGGCTTTCTTTGCTTTTGAAAGGAAGAAAATAAATTTTCTGTAAGCCCGTTTTCTACAGCCTCTATAAATAAATCTACGTCTTCCAGTCCGGCATTTAAACCCTGACCATAGAAAGGTACAATTGCATGCGCAGCATCACCCAGAAGTAAGAGTTTATTATCCAGGTTCCATGGAGAACAAGTTTCCATAAACAAGGCTGAAATGGGGTTATCTTTTATTTGCTGATCGAAATCCTTAATTAAGTAATAAGCATCAGGGAAATACCGAATAAAAAAACTTTTGGCAGAATTTATATCCTTAATATTTTCAAATGCATGTTCACCAGCTAATCTTAAAAAAAGTGTACAGGTAAAACTCCCATCTGTATTTGGAAGCGCAATTAGCATAAAATCTTTCCTTGGCCAGATATGCAAAGAATGTTTTTCTAATTGCCAACCAGAATTATCATCAGGTGGTATGGTAAATTCCTGATAACCGTAATCCAGTTTGGTTTCTTTGTGACTAAATCCAGACAGGATTTTCAAACTGTTCCTCAATGGTGAAAAGGCTCCATCACAAGCAAGGATTGACTTACCATTGGTTGAAATTTCAAATTCTTCAAAAACAAGAGTTTCTTTGGAATCAACAAAATTTAAACATTTTGCATTAAATACAATTTCAATTCCTGATTTTTCAGCTTCATCAAGTAGTAAAATATTAAGTTCAGATCTCGAAACTGAATAAATACATTCATTATTTTCAGAATACGGTTGAAAATTAGTTTGATTAGAATTGCTGTGAATTGTTCTTCCAGACATTGAGACAGCATGTTGAGACTTTATGATTTCTTCCAGGCCCAATAAAGCCAGGGTCTTAAATCCTCTGTTACTCAATGCAAGGTTAATTGATCGACCTGATTCAGAATTTATTCTCGGATCTTTCCTTTTGTCATAAACTTTAACTGAATGGCCTTTTCTTAGTAAAAGCATTGATACAGAAAGACCTACAGGACCACCACCTACAATTATATATTCGTTACATGCTTTCATGCAGTAAAAATAGAAACAAGTAATTTAAAAAAGGGTTTTCTATTGTTTGGCAATTAGAAAAATTGGTCTACTTTTGCAATCCCATTTCGGGAGCTGGTGCAGTAGCTCAGTCGGTAGAGCAAAGGACTGAAAATCCTTGTGTCGGGGGTTCGATTCCCTCCTACACCACCAGAATTTAAAAACCCCTTTAAACGAAAGTTTAAAGGGGTTTTTTGTTGAATTGAATATGGATTATCTAATGAGCTTAGAATTAACTAAAGGACTCACATATTTTCCAATCAGCTCTATAGAATTCATTAATTTTTCATGAGATAATTTTGCACTGTCCATTTGGAAAGTTACACGGTCAATACCGCCTAATGCTTCACTATGACGAAGTATTTTGGCTGCCACTTCCTCCGGGCTTCCTATTAACATTGAACCTCTTGGACCCATCTGAGAATCAAAATGTTCTCTTCTAACCGGAGGCCAACCACGTTCCTTCCCAATTTTCGTAAAAATTTCAGCGTATCCAGGATAGTAATCGTCTATAACATCTTGCATGGAACTGGCAACATATCCTAATGAATGTAAGCCTACCTTCAGTTTATCTGGAGTGTGCCCGGCTTTTTCCCCTGCTTCCCTGTAAAGATCTACCAGTGGCCTAAATCTGTGCGTGTCACCACCAATTATGGCAACCATAAGAGGTAATCCCAAAGTGCCTGCACGTGCAAAAGATTGCGGAGTACCTCCAACTCCTAACCAGATTGGAAGCTTATCCTGATATGGTCTAGGGTAAATCGGTTGATTTTTTAAGGCTGGCCTGAATTTTCCAGTCCAGTTAACAATTTCATTTTCCCTGATGTTTAAGAGCAATTCCAGTTTCTCTGTAAACAATTCATCATATTCTTGAATATTTAGTCCAAATAATGGAAAAGCTTCAGTAAAAGAACCTCTGCCAACCACCATTTCAGTTCTGCCTTGAGAAACCAGGTCTAAAGTAGCAAATTTTTGAAACCCCCTTACAGGATCAGCTGCGCTTAAAACTGTGACTGCACTGGTAAGTTTTATTCTCTTTGTTCTTGCGGCAGCCGCGG
>JACMRH010000463.1 GCA_014376535.1 Cytophagales bacterium
GTAATCTTGTGTTTCCATGTTCTGTATAAAAAAATTGCCTGGGGTAGGGTTTGGATACAGTTCAAAGGTTGATTCTTTTTCAAATACGTTTTCTTCCAGATTGGTCACGATGCAGTTTTTAGTCATGTCTATCACACTTCCGTTTTGTTTTACAAATTTTGAGAGCAACCTTAAATAAGAGACTTGATAACCATTACTGTTTTCTGATAATGACCAGGAATCCAGTGGCCACGCATCGTTAATGTCTGCATAGGACTTCATGGGGGGCTGACCTACAGCTGATAATGCTGTAGGATCTGTGCATTTTTGATTGTTGCCACTACAGCTATTTGGGCAACAGGAGTTTACATTATATTGTGAATTTGCCCCTCCTGCCAAAAATCCTGGTGCCGGCCCGTAGGTTGATGAACCTACCTTTTTCCAGGTTGGACTATCAAAACTAAACCATGAATGCCAGATACTTGTCACGGAATTCTCGGCTCCATATTTGCTCATATTTGTCAAATAACACAGCCTTAGGGGATTAAGCCCATGAATATAGTGTATGTAACCTTCGGCAGCTGTCATTGCATCTGCATTTCTGGCTGGGAGGATGTTGTATTTTACTGCCTCATAAAATATGAGACCTTGCATGGACTTAATATTATTACTGCCCCAAACATAGGAGTCCAATTGGGACATATAACCGCACTTCTTTGAATCATATGCACCAAAGTTATTTGCACCATTTATCCCCGTAAGGTAGCGGTCTTTAATAGTGCTTACTACATTTGCTGTAGCATTTGGTAAGGTGGTGTAATAGAGTAGAATTTCCTGATACTCATGTTCATAAGGGAAAACATAATACCATTGTACCATGTGGCATTGTGTGTAATTATTGTCAAAAAAAGTTCGGTATTTTGTATCACCAGTTAATGCAAATAGCATTTCTGCTGCTTCCAGTTTGTACATTAAGCGTCCGTAATCATCCATTTCCGGATTTCCAACTCCTACACCCGTGTTGGAGTTTTGCCAAACAATCTTAGGATTGGCCTCTGCCCAGTTCCAGGATTTAAGGGCAGCTTTTTGCAACGTGTCTGCATAACAGGCAAGACCCGCTTTTCTATATATTTTGGCCCCATATGCGTAGGTCGCTGCAGCTCTAAGGGCTGAAGAAGTAGTCACATTTCCATATAAACTTGGCCCAGTTGCTTTTGATGGCGGGCTTGAAGATGATAAGCCAACCAAACTGATTACACTGCCATCTGTATTTTGAAGTCTTATCATGTAATCCATACCCCATTTAGCCTCGTCCAAAATATCCGCAATACCATTGTTCGATTCAGGAATGTTATAATCATCTGTCCAAATTGCAGCGTTATCTTCGTAAGCTCTGAGCAAAGACAAAACATAGCCACCATTCCAATTGGTATATTTGTTTAAATCTCCGGCATCATACCAGCCTCCACGCAAATCTCTTTCAGAACTGGCAAGATTAGGCGTTTGATAGTACCTGCAATTTTTGTCCTGGAGCGGTCCAAGGTGAGAAGCTCCATCTACCCATCCTGCTTCTGCAAATGGTTGCTTTTTCGCAAAACCTGCTCGCTGGTAAAAAAAGTAACGCAAAGCCTGCTTCAGAACCAGGTTGTATACATCCTCTTTAATTTCAAAAGTATAGGAACGAAGGTTTTTCTGTACATCTAATATATAATAAGAGCCAGGAGTTGTAACAGAAGAAAAGTCGAACCACCAAACTTTATCTCCTGCTATTGAATCAGTTTTGCCATTCTGCCAAATGCTGGGAGCCGCAGTAAACACTTTTGCACTTGTGACAGAATTGACCAAGGAATAAGAGTTTCCCGGAGAAAAAGATTCTCCGGCGTCGTTTCCCATAACAGGGTCCCGAAGAACTGCTATTTTTTTTGCAGCAGGCCGGTAACCAAACTGGTCCACTACAATGTATTTGGAAACAGATTGAGCAAAGGAATTAATACCTGATATCAATAAGAAAAGAAGAGTACTACTAATTGAACTGTATTTTTTTAACATTACTGAAAATTTATTTTTTCTGAATTTTCAATGTTTTAAATTCTGAACCTGTCTGTAATTGCAACAAATAAAGTCCGCTTTGCAAAGATTGTCCCAATATAGTTTCTCCTTTCGCATGTCCCTGAGAAAGTAAGCTGCCTGAGATGTCGAATAATTTATAACCGTATTCGCCTGGAAAACTCAATTTGAAACTTTCCTCAAATGGGCTTGGATAGACTGATAAACTACCTTGTTCCTCCTCTTTATTTAAACCAGTAATAATAGAACTAAAGGTCAGATGGTTAATATTAATATAGCTGGTAGCGCCAACGGTTAGCCGTAGTACATGTTGACCAGCAGTGAGAGGTAAATTGTTTACAGTAGTTGTAGCCCATGTTTGCCAACCGCCTGTATTAGGTATGGAAACGTTGTTTGCAATGGCAAGACCATCTGATGTCAATGACAATGTACGGCCGTCACCATTACATGCCACCCTTAAGTCTAATTTGTAATTTCCGGTAACTGATACGTTGACGGTGTATTCCAGCCATTCGCCTGTCATGGCAAAACCCAGGTTATAACCTCCGCCGGCATCAGTACACACTTCAATATCCACATCTTCATTTGACCTGAAACTCACATCTGGAGTAACCTCACTGCCTGGAGTATCATCGCTATATGCCAATCCATTGCCTCCGACATCAAAATGCTCTGCTTGAATAACACCAGGTATGGGATGAACAATACCGTTATAAGGCCCCTGAGGCGCTCTTATACTAATAACCACTATCGCTTCTGATGTGTTACCTGAATTGTCAGTTGCAACAGCTTTAATTGTATGGTTCCCTGCTGTCGCGCCATTCCAGACATAAGAATAAGGTGATGAGTTATCGGTATTTAACAGTGTCGCACCATCATAGAATTTAACATTAGAAATACTACCAGTACCGATAATAGTGGCTGAGGCTGAAATTGTGATAGCATCTCCGGCAGATAGCATAGCTGTACTGAGTGGAGAAGTTATGCTTACCTGTGGGCCACTGGTAGCAAAGGTCCAATGATCAACATTGAACAAGCTGGACCCACTTCCTTTAAATACAAAATATACATTTTGAACACCTGTAGTTTTTGTGACATTTGCATTAACAGTCTGCCATGTTTGATTTCCACCTGTATTGGGTACTATTACAGTGCCTATAAGAGTGCCGGTAGAGCTTCCGGTACGTATCTCTATCGTCCCCCCCGTTTTGGTGCTTGCAACTCTCATAGCAATGCTGCTTGCTCCGGACGAACCAAAGTCAACTCCTTCAACCATTGTCCAGTCATTATTATCAAGAAAGGCCAGGTTCATTCCGCCAGCATTGCAGACCTCTGTTTCTATCCCATTCAGATCGCTCATCGTTTCAGCTTCAGTGCGCACATAGGGATTTAATCTTCCAACCTGTATTACACCATTGGCAGTGTTGACCATCTGTACAATTGTTCCGTCTGCACGGTGGTTAATTACATCAATAGCGAGGTTGCGATGATATACAGGATCCACGCCGGTTTGCTGTGCCACAATACGGTTATGATACATTTGGTACCACTGGTTATTCAACTTAAAAACAGCCTGGTGATTATTGTTATTATTGTTAGGTGGTTGAGGCGACATAACCCCTCTGTAGGTAAAACCTGACATGGGGTTATTGCTGGTCATGTAGTCAATTCTCAGGCCGGCACTTCCGTTTGTAGAATAGGAAAAATAATAGGTCCCGTTATTTTTGTGCATCCATGAAGCTTCAAAAAAGTTGGGCACATTAAATTTTCCTACTGAGCCATTGATACTGATCATGTCACTGTTCAATTTGGCTACCCGCATGTTACCATCTCCATTGCCTCCAAAGTACATATATGCCTGACCGTCGTCATCAATGAAGGTCATAGGATCAAACAACCAGCCATTAAAAGGCTGAACGCCAGGCGTACTTCCATTGGCTATGTTGCGACCTACGGCATCTTTGAAAGGTCCTGTAGGACTATCTGATACGGCTACGCCAATTGCGCTTCCCCCATTACCAAAGTATAAATAGAACTTTCCATTTTTATAGGCCGGTGAAGGTGCCCAGCTTAATCCTGTCCAGGATGCATCTCTTGGTACATCAAATACAATACCATGATCCGTCCAGTTTTTTAAGTCACTGCTGGATACACAAACTACAGAACTCATGTCATAACCATCGGTTCCGTTCTCGTCATCGTTGGAACAATAGGCGTACACACGACCATTGTGAACAAAAGCACCAGGATCTGCTAAAAATCTATATTTTACTATCGGATAGTCTGCAAATGCGCAATTCGAAAATCCCAATAAAATCAAACCAAGAATGATGGAATGTAAATTTTTCATATTTATAATTTATAGTGTCAGATGATTCTATTGTCTTAATAATTTGAATTTGCCATATTTTGTTTCTAAAAAATAAACACCTGAAGCATAATCAGATAGATTGACCTTGTTGTCATTTCCCTGCAAAATCAACTCACCCATTGCATTATATACCTGCCATTGAGCAGTTAATCCAAGATAGAAGTAACCATCAAGAGAAGGGTTTGGAAATAACTGAAGGGAAGACTCAACACTTTTTTCTTCTAATCCAGTTATGATAGAGCTAAAAGTCAGGTAATTAATATTTACGTAGCTGCTTGTTCCAATGGTCAATCTCAAAACATGCTGTCCGGCAGTCAAAGGAATATTGTTCATCGTTTTATTGGTCCATGTTTGCCAGCCGGTAGTATTTGGTATGGCTATGTTTCCTGCAATTGGGCTTCCGTCCATTGAAAGATTTACAGTTCTGCCGTCACCGTTGCAGGCAACTCTCAGATTGAGATTATAATTTCCTGATGAAGCAACATTTACTGTGTATTCCAGCCATTCGCCTGAGGTTGCTAAACCAAGGTTATATCCTCCTCCCGCATCTGTACAGGTTTCTAAATCCACATCTTCATCTGTCCGGAAACTGATCGCCGGTGTAACTGAACTTCCCGGAGAATCATCATTGTAAGCAATACCATTGCCACCTGAGTCAAACTCTTCTGCTTGAATTGTGCCCGGAATAGAATGAACAATACCATTGTATGGTCCCTGTGGAATATTTACTTTGATATTTACAGCTGTCGAAGTTGCTTTACCTCCGACATTGTCTGTTGCAACGGCAGTGATTGTATAAGACCCTTTTGCCACATTGGTCCAGGAGTAAGAATATGGAGAGGAGATATCTTCACCTAATTTTGTTGTGCCATTATAAAATTCAACCTTGGAAATACTCCCTCCGGTTTTGGTGGCAGTTGCGCTCAGCGTAATGGATGCAGGAATTGTATAAGTTGCGTTGTTTGCCGGAGCTGATAGGCTTACTGTTGGTAAAACAATTGACGAGCCCAGAGAATGCCTTCTGAAAAACCTCCAAAGTTCATATGTAGTAATTACTCCAGCTGCATCGTTAGAATGCCAGTGACCTTTTCCGTCCAGCGAGATCAATTCTACCTCACTATTCTTACACGGACCCCAATATTCTCTTACCGATTTTGAGGTGGGTTTGTTCACAGGATAAGGAGTTGTTCTGGTACCTGTAGCAGGACACTGATTCCAGGTTCTCCATTTTTGAAGCATGGCAACAACACCTTGTTGGTTATTAAACGGTTCATAATGGACCACATCATCTGCAGTTCCATGTACGTGAATAATAGGCATAGGCCTTGAACTTGCCACAGTATTGCCAAACAAATAGCCTGAGACCGGACCAATGGCAGCTACTTTATTGGCAATTTTATTAGCCACATTGTAACACATCATACCACCCATAGAAAACCCTGAGACATAGACCTTGTTCCGGTCAATTCCAAAACGGGTTACCATCGATTCGATAATGGCTAAAATAAAGTCAGTGTCTTTTGTTCCATTTATATCCCAGGAGTTTCCTTCCCCTGCCGGATATACAACCACGATTTTGGCTGTATCTGCTACCAATTCCCATTTTGCCTGACCTTTTTGATAATTGATATCCTGGTTTAAACCATGCATTGAAATAACCAATGGCCTGTTTTGTGGGATACTTGAAGGTGCATAGACAAAAATTGTCCTTGGATTGGTTTGTCCAGGGACTGAAACAGTGGTTGTCTGTGATATTGCAGAAAAAGAAAACAAAAATAAGCTTGTTAACAGGCTGAAAGTCGTTCCTTTAGAGATTATTAATGAAAAGACGTTAGTTAATTTTATTTTCATACCCTAATTGTTTTAATTTCTTGATGCAAGAAATGAAATTGCTCGCATCTTAATCCACCTACAATCAGGGTAAAGTTTTAGTAAACAAGATTGTTAAAAAAATATCACCTATCCATAAAAATCTTTAACGAATCCAAGATTAAATTTTGACAACGGTTTCAAACCTTGTCAATCGTTCAATCTTAGAACCCCTTGTCAAGGTCTTTGACCGTTGACAACCGTGAAATCAAATAAAATTTAACATTCAAATACTAAATGGTTAAAACCTTGTCAATCGGTCCATCCAAGAACAACACCGTTTTTCAAGGTCTTTGACCGTTGACAACTGTTAATTGGCATTAATAAAGCAGTATTATTTAACAACCATTTTCGCTGTACTCTTCGAAATTCCATCGAAATAATCTACGAGGTACATGCCAGCTTTGAAATTGCTGAGGTCAATGGTGATTTCGTTTAAGCCATTTACTATGGAAGTGTATAGCGACAATCCGGTTGTCTGATAAATAGTAATTTTTCCATAAGGCATTGCCTCTTTCCATCGTAAAACCACAAAATCTGTAGAAGGATTTGGGCGTACTTCCAGAAATTGAGCCTTATAACTAAACTGATTTATCAAACCTGTTGGCGTTCCTTCACTTTCATCTATTTGCTGAACATAAGCGACAAGGTTATCGATTTGTGATTCTGATAAAGACGTAAAATCCCCGTGCTTTTTGTTCAGGTTTCTGGTTATAAAAACATCACGAAGGGTAGGAGCAGAACCATCGTGAAGGTAAGGTGCAGTTTCCCAGACTCCTTTTAAGGTAGGAGTGCCGAAGCCCGTCAAATTTCCATTTCTTCTTTGTCCTGACGATGTTAAAATTGTTCCAACATCATGAAATGCTCCCGAATTCCTATCTGTGAATGTGCTACCTGCATGGCAGTTCCCACAACCTAATTCAGCAAAAACCTTTTTACCGGCAACAGCTTCCTGAGTTAGACTTCCATCCTGATTTCGGTGAGGGCTCGGGTGTATTTTATCTAAAGAGGTGACATAGGCAGCGAGGGCATCCAGCTCCGGGCTCAACCCAGCTTTTTTGTCTCCCAGGGGGTCACTTACTGTGCCTTTATTGAAAATAGAATCAGGCAAAAAGCCTTTTCCTTCAAAACCGTTTCTGATATCATTTTCAAAATCCTGGATTTCATCAAAGTTTGAAGTCCAATGAATATTGCCCATTGAGATACCACCTTTCCCGTTCAGACTATGTGTATTTCTCAGTCCCTCACCACGTTCAGTGAAATCCCAGACACGCTCGTCGCTGCCACCATCCACATGGCAGGAAGCACAACTGATATAGCCAGCAAAAGTCATTCGTTCATCCTTTGCATTGTAAAATATTTGCTTTCCTTGCAGGACCTGAGGGTTGAGGTTTTCTTTGGTAATAGTTACAATGGTTGCAATCACTACAGGATTGAAATTATTAGAAAGTATAATATCTTCAGTATTGAAAACCTTGACAGTCCGTGACATAAAGTTGTGGACAAACAGCCTTGTACCATCTGCATTAAGAACAAGTCCCTGGGGAGCTAGCCCGGTAGAATCTAACAAACCTAACCGTGAATTGGTGGCTGCTTCGAGCATAGTAATTCTGTTGTTACCCTGCAAGGCCACGAAAGCAATATTTCCGTAAGGACTGAATTCTACAGCGCAAGCCTGGTCCGCATCGTTTATGTCTGTTCGCAAGGATTCGTTTTCTGTACCTGTGGCAATGTTTATTCTTGAAACTATAGTGCGGACAGTATTGTCAAAAGTAAGTGGAAGTCCGTCTCTGAACATCCCCCTGGCAGTGTTGTCTTTTTTTGCAGGCACCCATATTTCTGAACCATCAGGAGTAATGGAAAGAGAAGTAATGAAATTTGGAACTCCTCTTCCTCGATCTTCGAAATCCAATGTCTGGTCAAATGCCAATTCTATTTCTTTCTTTAAGCTCATTGTGACAGCATCAACTTCGCGAACCAGGCCTTTATCCTCCGGAGAAATGAATTGGGACACAAACACCTTTTGACCATTTGATGTGACCGCAATACCCCGTGGACTTCGGCTGACATTTAAAGATTGAAGTATTTTTTTATCTTTTGCATCAATTTTTAAAAGTTTGCCTGATCCTTGTAGCGTAACAAAACAATAGTTTTTTAATGGATCAAAACAAATTCCATAAGGTCTGGAGGCATAAGGTAATTTAATGGTATTAAGTGAGTTGCCATTAGAATTTATAATTGAAATACTGGCATCATCTTCATTGGCTACCCAAGCATTTCCGACATTATCTATTGCAACTGTTCTTGGGTGTTTACCAACTGGAATTTCTTTCAAAAGGGTGTATTTCAGAGCATCAATACAAGACACAGAATTGTTGTCTGCATTTACAACCCAAACTTTTTTGTTTATATTATCTATTTGAATAGTGGAGGATCGGGTAGGAGCAGGGTTATTAACAGGTTTATACACAGTTTGAGTTACAGAAAGAGGAATTTCTTCTCCCTGAATTCTTGCATATACCTGATAAACTCCTGGTTCATTAAAAGTATAGGTTGCAACTAGCGATTTTTTATATCGACCCAAACCGCTTCCGTCTCCAAAATCCCAGGCAATGTATGGTGCATCTGTTCCTGTATTTGACGTAACAGAAAAGGTTACAACACCTCCCACCAGTACCGGTTTGTTTTGTACCAAAATATATGGGTCAGCTTCAGATAAGCTGCCCATCCATTCTGATGCTAGAAATACAACCAAATAAAGTATTAATCTCATTTTTTATTTTGGAAATTATTGAATTATGACTTTGAAAGTCTTAATGCTTTCCTGCTGTTTCACTTTCAACAAATAAACTCCTGAGGATGCGTATTCTTTGACAGAAAAGGATTTGTTACCCGAAAACTCTTCATTACTTTGAAATAAAGTGTTTCCCTGAATATCCATCAACAGCACCTGACTGATTGATTTTGAACTTGAAATAGTGAGTTCATTCGTAATAGGGTAGGGATAAACTGAAATACCCGCATCTGCTTCAGCATCTTCTAAGCCAGTTATTGTAACAGCTTTAAGCCTGGCTCCTCCCCACGATGCGTGGTCTAAAGCGTTATCAGCATCCTGAGATACTGTTAGGGTTAGTTGTTTGCCGCCAGCAACGCTTACATCTATTGCCTTATTAGCGGAAGTTCCCGTCATTAACCCACTTGTATACAATTGCTTACCGTCCATAGAAACCGTAAAAATTACAGATCCTGAGTTGCCTACTTCATCATCTACTCCTAACTCTGACAAGAATCTGTCGTATTTTCCATCAAGGTTATAGATAATGGTACTGTTTGCATGTATCCCTAAACCTCTTGAATATTCTACTCCGCCAATAGTAATTATATTTCCATCATCAGTAGCTTGCTCGCCATTGCTTTGATCTTTTTCAACCGTTCCCCAGGCATTTGTAGCCGAGGTCCAGTTCAAAGAAGTAATGTAGAAGGATGGCATTGCTCTGACAATAGGGGATGAAGTGCCTTGTCCAAAGCTATTTTCGCCAGTTACGGTATAATAGTAAACATTGTCGTTTGAAACATTTAAATCTGCATAGGTCAATTGTGTTACTGTCGCAATTGTTTGAAAAGGCCCGTTCGGTGCAGTGCTGCGTTTCACAACATATTTGCTGGAATTGGAGATGGTGTTCCAGTTAATAATAATTTTCTTATCATCCTCAAATACCCAAGGTTTGCCTGCCTGCCCTGGAGGGAAATTTCCATTTGGCCCTGTAGAAAAATAAGAAGTGAAAGTAGTGCCGACTGTATTTCCTGCAAAGTCCTTGATTCCTCCAGCAGGTATTACAATTTCATAGGTGGTGTTTGGTAAAAGTGGCTGGTCAGGACTAAAATTCACAATAGAAAATTGATGACTGTATTTTCCTGATAATGCGGCTCCTCCAATTGGTCTGACTATAAAAGTGTTTTTATTTACTGTCTCCAGAAGAATAGCGTCTGTTAAGGTAATTCCAATTCTGGAAGTAAGGGCCCTGTTTACATCATTGCTTTTTGGAACTACCATGTTCACCTCAGGTCCTTTTTTGTCAGGTGCAGTCTGATGTACCCAAAAACCACTTCCGGAACCATGGTCATTGCCTACAAAAATAAGGTTTCCAAAAGGGCTTACCTGCCCGTGATCAACATTACCAGTAGCAATAGAACCTCTGCCAGCTATTCTTAACTGCGTTGGATTGGTGGCGTCAATTTTTACTACTTCATTCTGGCATCCCTGGAAAATAAAATTATCCTGAGTTGAATTATAAAGTTGTTCCCCGCTATTGCCAATGTCTAAAGTTCCTAGTTTTTTGATATTGACCGGATCACTTACATCATAGGTTCCAAAAATGGCGTTATTGGCATTACCACGTGCAGAGATTACCAGCTTATTGCCATTAAGCATTCCTGCATACATATTTTCCGTGTTGCTGAAACTGTTCAGTAATTTGGGATCTCGGGGGTTGCTAATATCGTAGATAGTAAAACCTTTACCAAAATCATGAGCGGTAGTTATCAATAGATTTCCTACAGCATACACTGGTCCAATTTGTCTTGGAGTGTTTATGTGCTTTACCAATACAGGATTATTTATATTGGTGGCGTCAACTACATCAAAACCTCTGCTTCCATTGGCGATGAAAATATAAGGCGCTTGCCAGAACATTTGCCAGTTAGAGCTATAGTCATCATGTGCGTAGCCAGCCATTACATGTCTTTTGGTTTGCACGGGGTTTCTGGGATTACTAAAGTCCCAAACCTGGAATCCAAAACCATCCTGAAATAGAACATATTTGTCATGCTGTGGAAGCGCATGCTGTTCTCTAAATGTAACTGTACGTGAATCATAAATACGAGTAACTAGCAAAGGTTTTCGAGGATTGGATACGTCCCAAACCAAAATTCCTCCCGGAGGTTTCCCGCTGTCGGGAGTGAAAGTAGTCAGCAGATAACCATTTTGCATAGTTCCAATGTTCGACCCAAGATGGTTCACCTCAGTGTATGTCCATGTTGCTTTATATAGCTCAGTCGAATTATATGTTAAGTTTCCTAACCCAGGCCCTGGCTGAGCTAAAAGCAGGCCTGGGATTATCGTAATAATTGCTAAAAGGGAGATGCAGATTTTTTTCATTTGTTTAAGATTTACTATTTTTATTCTTATTGCTTTACTATTTTCTGTACATGTTTGCCTTTCTCATCCTGAACTGAAAGAATATAGCTTCCAGAATTTAAATTGATTCCGGCTAGGTGAGAATCCTGACCATTGCCTTCTTCCCAACGGTTGCATTTAAGTCTGTGATCTGATAATGAAATTTCCCTTTGAAACTTATTTTCGACCCCTCCTGGTCGAAAGGATTAGGCGAAGAATGTATTTCATTATTTTCATTTTTTTCAAAACCAGTAATTGTAGCTGGAGTTAAATGAATGCGGTAAGCATAAAATTTATTTGTGACGTTAACCAGCACTGTAATTATCCCGTTTGCAGCGGTGTATGTAGTGGTCGAAATGGTTGTAGTCCCCTTTCCTGTTGTGGAGGCAATTTTGGCAGAAACAGGAACAGCAGCAGCTTCTACCCCTTGCTGATGTCCAGAACCGCTTAAAGCTGGTTGGGTAAATATAAAAGGCTTTAAAGGAGCCATGAGATTGGCCACATCACTTGGTAATGCTTCAGTAATTCCATAAAGTGAGCCTGAAGCACAATGGGTTACCGGCCTGATTGTTGTTGAGAGATTGACTTTTAAGGTTTGCTGAGAAAGAACAGTTATGCTCGATATCAAACAAAATATTAAAAAAGACAGGTAAATTTTTCGCATAGGTATTAATTGAA
>JACMRH010000464.1 GCA_014376535.1 Cytophagales bacterium
AATTTCTACAATATTGTATGAATTGCTCCACCAGGGGTGATGATCATGTTTTTCTGCCAACAAAGCCACCCTGGACATAAAGGCAAAAGCTTCTGAAAAGTTTTTAAACTTAAAAGTTTTGTTCAAGGTGTTATTTTGTTCCAGCCACATTTTGTTTTTGATTATGGATAAAAATATTAATTATTGATGGTAAAATAAGTTATATAGCTGAAAGTAATATTTAAAATTGAAATTAGTTTATATAATTTTTATTCAGTTAATTCTTTTTAATTCGTCGCTCCAATTGGACTTTATTTATTGTAACTTTTTTTAAGTATTAATGCAAGTTTTTGAAGTTTGGTCTTATTTACGTTCTGATTGAAAAAGATGATTATTTCATTATTTATACCTTAACGATAAATATATTTATTTTAAATTGAATTAAATTCAATTTTTAAAGGTTGATATATAAACATAAAACTAAACTATAAATGATGATTTATGAAATTAGAAGAAGCAATATCAAATCCTAGGTTTAATAACGAAATCCATAAAGCCACAATTAATCTTTTATCCACAGCTCATTGGTTAAAGACTAAAATGAGCAATTATTTAAAAAATTTAGACCTAACTACTGAGCAATATAATATTATGCGCATTTTAAAAGGGAAACACCCGGTAAAAATGTGTGTAAAAGACCTTTCCTTCAGGATGTATAAGAAAAGTTCCAATGTACCAAGGATTTTAGACAGGTTAGAAAGAAAAGGGTTAATTGATCGAAACCAGTCAGCTGAAGATAAAAGGGAAACAGAAACTATACTTACCAAAAAGGGCATTTTGCACCTGCACATGGCGAATGAACAAGTAAAAATAAATGAGGAAAAGTTAATGAACCTGGATGAAGAGACAGCCAGAAAATTAAATGTTATGCTTAAAAATCTTAGAAATTTAGAAGAATAATATAAATCAATATTTTACCTATCTTTCATTTGTAGCATACTTCATTTTTAACTTACTGTTTGTTTGATTTTTAAGAATGAACTCGAAACAATAGTTTTTATTTTAACGTTCTTTCCAAACTTTAAGCACCTTTTGTATTAATATACCAATATAAAATTTGGCATTATCTGCATCTATTTTTTAATGCTTACGTTTATAAGACAAACAAAACAATTACTATTATGAAAACAGGAACAATGATTGCCAGAGTATTTCTTGGAGGAATATTCTTGATTTCCGGTCTTAATGGTTTTTTTCACTTTATCCCATCATCTACAATGCCTGGCTCACCAATGAGCTTCATTTCGACGATGATCAGTACAGGGGATTTCTTCTATGTGATTAAATTTTTCGAAGTAGTATTAGGAGCAATGATCCTGATCGGAAGATTTATGCCAATTGCACTAATCATGATGTTCCCGATTACGATGAACATCTTTTTCTTTCACCTGACCCTTGGAATAGGAAGCATTCCAATGGCAATGATGACCATGTTTGTACATATTTACTTGATATACTCTTACAGATCAAGTTACGAAACGATGATACATGGTTAATGAACGTTCAGTAAAATAAAAAAAGCCCATAGCAGGGCTTTTTTTATGACTATTCCGTAACCATTGGGGTATTTTAAGCTTTGAGATAAATTTTGAACTAATTTGGAGCAATTAAATCTATGCATCCACTTTATATAATTGCAAAAAGAGAGTTCGTACAAAGAGTAAGGCAAAAGTCATTTTGGATAATGTTGCTCTTAGGTCCATTTTTTCTCATTCTTATTATGGTCGTCCCTATTGGTCTGACCATGCAAAAGGAAACTTCTTCTGAAATGCTTTACCTGGATAAAACGGGGAAACTGGATGAATATTTGTACTCCGAACCTGAATTTAATTTAATAAAAGCAAATGGCCAGATTTCTGATTGCTTGAAAAAAGTTAAAAGAGAAGGGTATTCTGCCCTAATTGTAATAGATGAAAAAAACAACAAATGGCAATGCAAATATTATCAAACTGGTATTTCAGGACCAAGCCTTTCATTGCTAAAAGCCATTCTCCAAAGAAGAATAATCGAATTTGAGCTTACCGATAAACAAAATATAAGTTTGCCATTAATTGAATTTCAAAATGTGTCACTTTCAGAATTTCAGAAAGATGAACCCAATCAAACAATAGGTTTTATTGCTGGACTTTTTGCCGCTATAATTATCCTTGTGTTTATCAATCAATATTCTCACATGGTACTGCGCGGTGTGGTTGAAGAAAAACAAAATAGAATTTCTGAATTAATACTTACCTCAATAAAACCTGTTTATTTTATTTCAGGGAAAATTCTAGGGATAGCCTCTGTAGCATTTTTGCAAATATTTGTCTGGTTTGCTCTATCTGGCATCGTTACGATGAGTGTAAAAAAATACTTTAATATAGATAGGTTTTCTAAGCAAAATATCGCCAAAACTTTAGAAAGTGCAAAGGACATTTCACAATCTCTTGAAATGAATTCGATCATAAATTCAATCGAATCGATCAATACCTGGTCTTTATTATTAGGATTTATCTTCTACTTTGTTTTCGGATATTTGTTGTTTAGCTCACTTTTTGCAATTGTTGGTATTGCAGTAGGCAGCGACACGGATGCCCAGCAAATGGCAATTCCATTTACGCTTCCATTGTCTATTCCTATTATTTTGTTACAATATATTATTGATAATCAAGGTTCTGGCCTTACATTATTTTTATCATTATTTCCTTTTACCTCGCCCACAACTATGTTACTTAGACTGCCTTTTGGTGTTCCTTATTGGCAGTTTATAGCTTCGGGATGTATTCTTATTTTAACATTAATCCTAAGTTCCTACTCAGCATCCAAAATTTATAAAACAGGGATTCTTATGTATGGGAAAAAGTTTAGTTTGAAAGAGGTTATACATTGGGCCAGACAAGCCTAAAATTTTTTTGAGTAAAACTTTCATTTCCGCCTTAAAACTAAATATGTGGCATACTTTTCTATTGCTTATGAAAACACAAATTAACTCATATAGCGATGAAAATGTTATTAATTATAGTTGGAGTGGCTTTAGGACACTTTCTGTTTAATGCACCAATGATGTTACAGGTGGCATTGGCTTTCGTTACTGCAATGGCAGCTTACTACCTTATAGAGTGGAACGATGACAGGACGAATGCCTAACCATCATTTCTTTTGTCTTAAATAAAAAAATACAATCTTTGGATGCAAGCTTTTGTTATCCATAATAAAAAATGATCCTCCATACAGAAATCGCTGATTTGTTCCGCTCAAAAGGGGCAAAAATTATTGCTGAAGAATATTTGTTTGCAGAAAGGCTTCCAAATATTAAGGCTCTGATTTTTGATTGGGATGGGGTATTCAATGAAGGTTGGAAAGGTGATGGAGTTTTAAGTCCGTTTAGTGAGATAGACTCTATGGGTATAAATATGCTGAGATTTGCTTTATGGCTAAAATCTGGCATTGTACCACAGGTTTTTATTGTAACAGGTTTAAAAAACGTTTCTGCACAGGCTATTGCAAATAGAGAGTGCTTCAGTGCACTTTATCTTGAGTGCATAAACAAAACCTGCGCAATGGAGCATATTTACAAACAATATGGGATATCAGCTTCGGATATGGTCTGTTTTTTTGACGATATTCTGGATGTTCCGATGGCTAGAGATTGCTCTTTAAGAATGTACATTCACAGGAAAAGCAAACTGCTTTTTGAAAAATATCTTGTTGAAAATGGTCTGTGTGATTATGTAACAATGAGCGAAAGTGGTGAACCTGCCATTAGAGAGATCTGTGAGTTTTTATTAGGAATGGGTGGGATATATAGTGATACTATTTCTCAAAGGATAGCATTTTCAAGTCAATACAAAGAATTTTTAGTTCAACGGAAATTAATCGATCTTCAGCTTTTTAGATTTAACGGAATAGATATAGAGGCTTACCAGGTATTTTAATAAATTTTTACAATCATTTTTTATAATCTCAAATTATGTGAGGCAATGGTTTACAATGAAGAATTTAAACCAAAATTATAAGCACTTACAAAACAATTACTTCCAAAGCACAATAGAAAAAACTACATTTGCGGTCGCATTATTGCGCAAGAATGTCCAACGCAAAATATATCTTCGTTACAGGTGGTGTTACTTCTTCATTGGGAAAAGGTATTATCGCTGCTTCATTGGCCAATCTTTTACAGGCACGTGGATTCTCCGTTACAATTCAAAAATTCGATCCCTATATCAACATTGATCCGGGAACTTTGAATCCATATGAACATGGAGAATGCTATGTGACTGAAGATGGTGCAGAAACCGATTTGGATTTGGGTCATTACGAACGTTTTCTAAATGTTCCCACATCCCAGGAAAACAATGTTACTACAGGTCGAATTTACTTTAATGTAATACAAAAAGAGCGCCAGGGGGCTTTTTTAGGTAAAACTGTTCAAGTAGTACCTCATATTACTGACGAGATAAAGCGAAATTTTTACCAGTTAGGTGACAATGGAAATTTCGACATAATTATTACTGAAATTGGTGGTTGTGTTGGTGATATTGAATCACTTCCTTTTATAGAGGCTGTAAGGCAAGTAGTTTGGGAAAAAGGACACAATAACGCCTTGGTAATACACTTAACTCTTATTCCTTATTTAAAATCTGCAGGAGAATTAAAAACTAAACCTACACAACACTCTGTAAAAGAGTTGTCTGAAACCGGAATTCAACCCGATATTTTAGTTTGTCGTACTGAACATCCTCTTCCAATGGAATTGAGGAAGAAAATCGCATTGTTTTGCAATGTTCAGATCAATTCAGTAATTGAAGCAATGGATGCAGAAACCATTTACGACGTTCCTCTTTTGATGAAAAAGGAGAAACTTGACGAAAGGGTTATGACCAAGCTTAAGCTTATTCCTAAACAAGAAATTGACCTTGGTCCATGGAAAACTTTTTTAGGTAAACTAAAAAATCCAAGTAGCGAAATAAACATAGGCCTTGTAGGAAAATATGTCGAGTTAAAAGACGCATATAAATCTATAGCTGAGTCGTTTATCCATGCAGGCGCAATGAATGAAACTAAGGTAAATCTTAGCTGGATCAAGGCAGAGTCTCTTGCGGATGGTGATATAAGTGCATTGGAAGGAATGCACGGAATCCTCGTTGCCCCAGGTTTTGGGGAAAGAGGATTTGAAGGAAAAATCAATGCTATCCGTTTTGCCAGAGAAAAGAAAATTCCATTTTTTGGAATCTGTCTAGGTATGCAATGCGCTGTGGTAGAATTTGCCAGAAATGTTCTGGGATTAAAAGATGCCACCTCTACTGAAATGGATGCAAACACTCCTGATCCTGTAATAAGTATGCTTGAAGCTCAGAAAAAAATCACTCAACTTGGTGGTTCAATGAGACTGGGTGCATATCCTTGCAATTTGAAAAAAGGAACTAAAGCATATAATGTTTATGGAAAATCAGCTATTTCTGAACGCCATAGGCATAGGTATGAATTTAATAACGATTACCTGTCTAAATATGAAAGCGCCGGAATGATTGCCTCAGGCTTTAATCCTGAAACTGGCCTGGTTGAAGTAATGGAACTAAAAGACCATCCTTTCTTTATCGGGGTACAATTTCACCCTGAACTGAAAAGCACTGTATTAAACCCACATCCTTTGTTTGTAAATTTTGTAGCAGCAGCAATAGAGTTTTCCAAAAACTAGTATCAGAATATAAAAACCAAAGTATCAAAAACTCTTCACTATTAATTATTAACTATTAACTAAAAATGGATCGTAATTCCACGATTGGCCTGATCATAATCTCCGCCCTTCTATTTGCTTATTTCACCTTTTTTGCCCCTGACCCTAAACAAATAGCTCAGCAACAAGCAGCAGAAGCCTTTAAAACTGCTGTCAAACCTAAATTCAACACCAAAGTTGAATTACCTGATTCTGTAGTTGCCAAAAAACTAGGAAGCCTTGCCACAATTGCAAAGGGTGAAGAAAAGGAATATGTACTTGAAAATAAGGATCTTAAAATAGCTTTTTCTACTAAAGGTGGAAAAGTTCAATCTGTTTTAGCAAAAAATTATCAAACTTATGGAAAGGAACCCATTTATTTATTTGATCCTCAGGCTTCTGAATTAAGCTGGTTAGTTCCAATCGGACAAGAAAGTACAAACTTGTATGATCTCTATTTTAACAAGGTAGAAACTATAAAATCTGGCGATACTACAAAACTTGTTTTTACAGCTTCATTATCCGATAATCAATTCATACAGCAAACCTATTCTTTGGCTGAAAAAGGCTTTACTTTAGACTATAAAGTAAACTTTAAAAACATAGACCAACTTAATGAAAACAAGTCTGTTCTGATCACCTGGAAGCAGAAACTAAGAAACTTTGAAAAGGACGCTGAGCAAAACAGGCTTGCAAGCACCGTTAATTATTATACAGAAAAGGAAGAGTTTGATAAACTAAATGAAACGGCAAAAGAGCCACAGTCAGAAACAATAGCTGATCCTGTTAAATGGATCGCTCTGAAACAAAAATTCTTTAATACGGCGTTAATTACCGATCAGACATTTAAAAATGTTGAAGTTTCAAGTTCAATTGATCTGAACGATACAGAGTATGTCAAATACCTTTCTGTAAAAATGGAAACTGCTCCTTCCAATGCAAATTTCAAATTTTATTTTGGTCCTAACCAATATCAAATCTGTAAAAAAGTTACAGAAGGGTTTCAGGAAAATGTATATCTGGGTTGGCCTATTCTAAACAACCTAAACCGTTTTGTTACAGTACCAATTTTCAATTTTCTTGAGCATTATTTCAGTAATTATGGATTGATCATTCTTTTACTTGTTATCATTATAAAGGCAGCCTTATTTCCTTTGTCTTATAAGTCATATTTATCAATGGCCAAAATTCGGGTGTTAAAACCTGAGTTAGATGAAATCAAGGCGAAAAACGGAGATGATATGCAAAAATCTCAGGCAGACCAGATGAAGCTTTATCAGTCTGTTGGTGTAAATCCGATTAGTGGTTGCATTCCTGTTTTACTCACGATGCCGGTTCTTCTGGCCATCTTTAACTTTTTCCCAAATTCAATTGAATTAAGACAACAGGCATTTCTTTGGGCAGACGACTTATCAACATACGACGTTATAGCTAAACTTCCATTTACAGTTCCTTTCTATGGAGACCATGTGAGTTTATTTACTATTCTGATGACAATCTCTACCCTAATCTATACCTGGTATAATAACCAGATGTCAGCAACAAGCATGCAAGGCCCAATGGTGGCCATGTCTTACATTATGCCAGTTGTATTCTTATTTATCTTGAATTCACTCCCTGCAGGCTTAAGTTACTATTATTTCGTCTCAAACGTAATTACTATAGGCCAACAGCTTTTAATTAAAACATTCGTTGATGAAAATAAAATCAGGGCTAATTTGGATGCGAATAGGGTGAAATTAGCTACAGAACCAGCCAAACAGAATCGTTTTATGAAAAGACTTGAAGAAGCGATGAAACAACAAGAGGAAATTAAAAAGCGAAAAAAATAGTTATATATTACGTTTTGTAAGGAAAAGTGGTTTTATATAATAGAACCACTTTTTTTTTGCAATATTTTTACAAATATTGAAACTTCCGTAACGCATGAACGTTATTGATAGTATAAATTTTTTACATTATGCAATCACTTTACGAAAGCAAATATCAGGTCCTATTATATTCTGAAAAAGACCAAATGCTCATTAGCGACTGGAAGGCTGATACTGAATTTTTAAATGAAGAAACTTATCTTATAGAAATTCATAAACTATACAGTTATTTTAGACGCTATAAGCCACTTCTTTATTATTGCGATGTATCAAATTATAAAAACACTTTAAGCAAAGACGCCCAAGAATTTGCAGCTAATCTTTTTAAAAATGATAAGGCCAAATTCTCTGCTATTGTTACAAGTCAACATGAAATAGCACCTACCGTAGAAGGGGTTATAGAGAACTTGGAAGTTATTACCGATGATTGTGTGAACAGATATTTTCACGATCGTTCGGTTGCTATGAATTGGCTACTTTCCTGTAGCAATGACCCTATAATTTTAAAAAATTCTCAAGAAGCTGTGAGCCAGCAGTAGCGCTTTTTTCTGTATGGAATTGCACAGCATAAAAGTTATCCTTTTGAAGTGAGGAACTAAACTCATTTACATAACTAGTTTTAGCTACCGTAAAGTCACTTAATTCAGCATAATAGCTGTGTACAAAATACATGTAATCCTTCTCTTTGATGTTATCAAATAAAGTTGTTTTCAGATCGTAAACATTGTTCCAACCCATTTGAGGAACTTTTAAGAAATCACTTTCAAATTTTTTAACCTTGATATCAAATATCCCTAAGCACTTGGTATTATTTTCTTCAGAGTGAGAACACATTAATTGTAAGCCCAGACAAATACCTAAAACCGGTTGCTTAAGTTCTGTTATTAACTTATCTAAATTGCGCTCCTTTAAATATTCCATAGCAGTACTAGCTTCTCCCACCCCAGGAAAAATCACTTTATCAGCACTTAAAATGATTTCCTTGTCATCCGACACTATTGGCTCGCAACCCAGCCTGTTTAGTGCATAAATTACAGATTGGGTATTTCCGGCATTGTACTTAATGATAGCAACCTTCATAAAATAAGGATGGAATAAAACAAAAAACCCCGCATAAGCGGGGTCTGCACTAAGTAATTTTGATAACTATGATCTTTTCTCTTTGATACGTGCTGCTTTTCCTCTTGCTTCACGAAGATAGAATATTCTTGCTCTACGTACTTTACCTCTTCTTACTACTTCAATTTTATCAACAGTTGGAGATAAAAGAGGGAAAATCCTTTCAACACCAATTCCGTTTGAAGTTTTTCTTACAGTAAAGGATTCACCCATTGAATTAGGGTTTCTTCTTTGAATAACCACACCCTGATACAACTGTATCCTTTCTTTGTTTCCTTCTTTGATTTTAACGTGAACGTTTATAGTGTCACCTGCACCAAAAACCGGGATGCTACTACGTTTCTCAGCGTATTCAGCATCTAATATACCTTTAATAATTTCCAGAGACATAAAAGAGATTTTGCCCTTTTGAAAAAGGACTGCAAACATACTCAAAAAATCAATACTGAAAACATTTAATGCAAAAATCTCTTAAAAATATCATTCTTTATGAATCAAGTTTATCATACAAGTCCGGCCTTCGCTCTTTTGTCCTTTGCAAAGACTGTTCCATTCTCCATGATTCTATGTTTTTGTCATGGCCGCTCAACAAAACTTCAGGAACTTTTAAACCCATAAACTCTGCAGGCCTGGTATATACAGGAGATGATAACAGGTTGTCCTGAAAAGAATCTGTTAATGCAGAAGTTTCGTCTGACAATACTCCTGGTAATAATCTAATTATGGAGTCAGATAAAACAGCTGCTGCTAGTTCTCCGCCAGAAAGCACATAATCTCCAATACTGATTTCATGTGTAATATATTTTTCCCTTGCACGCTCATCTACTCCTTTATAATGTCCGCACAGCATAATCAGATTTTTCATCATTGAAAAACTATTTGACATGCCTTGATTTAAGGTTTTCCCGTCCGGTGTTAAATATATTACAGCATCATATTCTCTTTCTGATTTGAGTTTTGTGATTGCATTATAGATAGGTTCTATCATCATGACCATTCCGGCTCCTCCACCGAACTGGTAATCGTCTGTTTGCCTTTGCTTTGAAGTAGTGAAATCTCTTAAATCGTGGATAATAACTTCAACCAAACCTTTTTCAGAGGCTCGCTTCAGGATTGAATGCGAAAAAGGGCTATCTAAAAGCCTTGGCAAACAGGTAATTATATCAATTCTCATAAGATATATTATTCTCCTTCTGTTTCTTCAAATGCATCGTCCTTTTCTTGTTTTATGGTTGATGTGTAAATTTCCAAAAGACCATCTGGCAAGCTGGTTTTAACTATCTTAGTTGCCATGTCTATATCTGTTACAAATTCTTTAACGAAGGGCAGCAAAACTTCAGCTCCTTTGTAAGTAAAGGAAATTAAATCCTGTCCTGCAGTTTCAATGATATCTTCTACTAAGCCCATTTCGCCGTGCAAATCATCTACTAATTTGCAACCTAGAAGATCATGTATAAAAAATTCATTTTTGCCTCTTTTTGGAAGCTTGCTCAATGGCAAATAAATATCTGATCCTTTCAAAGCTGCAGCTTTTTCTGCTGAATCGATACCTTCTAAAGTAAGGTGAGCTTCCGGCCCTTTTAATATCAGCTTCTTAATAAAATAGGGAAGGAAACTACTATTTTTCTCCAGGAATAAACTTTCAAGTTTTAGATAAGCTTCAGGCCTGTCGGTATCAAGTACACAGATCATGTTACCAGTAAGTCCATGTGTACGAACAATTTTACCTAAATGAAAATAATCTGCGTGCTTTAACATCTATAAATTTGCTTATCGAATATTGAATAGGAATAATCCCAGATCGTGTGAATCTTCTTCTTTTTACAAAATTACTTATTTAAAACTTTAAACGCTCTTTTTTACAAAATCGCAGCAACAAATCTATTTTTTTAATTCAAACAACTAGTTTTTATAACGCATTCAAAGAAGTCAGAGGAATTTCATGCCCAAAGTAAATGTCAGCAAATTGAACTTTATTAATAATTATTTTAAAATTATCAACTTAGATATTTATCTACCCGCATAAGCGGTTAATAGATTTTTATTATGTTTCTAATACCTTTACTTTTGCAACAGTTTAATACACAATCATTTTATGGACAAGTTCTCGTACATAGCCAACGCAGACCCTACAGTTATCGACCAGATGTACCAATCCTACCTGGCAGATCCAAAATCTATAGACCTAAGCTGGCAGAAATTTTTCGAAGGTTTTGATTTTTCACTGGCAAAATATGGTGAGAACAACGGTTATAAAAAAGAAACTCCAAGCGTAACTGGTGATGCATTAGAAAAAGAAATTCAGGTACGTACCTATATATATGAGTACCGTCGCCGGGCTCACTTAAAATCGAAAACCAATCCGGTTAGAGAAAGAAAAGACCGTAAGCCAAGGTTAAAACTGGAGGATTTTGGTCTCAGTGAGTCTGACATGGATACCAAATTCTTTGCAGGTAAAATTATCGGACTTGAAGGAGGAACATTAAGGCAGATCAAAGAAAAACTGAAAAAAATATATGTAGGTCCTATCGGGTTTGAATACATGTATTTAAGGGACCCGGACCGTCTGAAATGGTTTCAATCTAAAGTTGAAAATGAATATCCTGTTTTCAACCCTTCTTTAGATGATAAAAAAAGAATACTTAAAAAATTAAATGAGGCGGTAATTTTTGAGAATTTTCTTCATACTAAATATGTAGGTCAAAAGCGGTTCTCTCTGGAAGGGGGAGAGAGTACGATTCCAGGTTTGGACCGCATCATGCAGCGCTCTGCCGAACTCGGTGTTGAAGAGGTTATAATTGGAATGGCGCACAGAGGACGTTTAAATGTTCTTTGCAATATTTTAGGAAAAACCTATGAGCAGATTTTCAATGAATTCGAAGGCGGCTCGACTCCGGACCTTACCATGGGTGATGGGGATGTAAAGTACCACATGGGTTACAGCAGCCAGAAAAAAACGCTTTCCGGTAAAATAATCACCTTAAAACTTGCTCCGAATCCTTCTCACTTGGAAGCTGTTGACCCTGTTGTTTTGGGTTATACACGTGGACAGATTGACGATGAATATAAAGGGGATACGAGCAAAGCATTGCCAATTCTTATTCATGGGGATGCAGCGTTAGCCGGACAAGGTATTATTTATGAAATTGCCCAGATGGCTAAATTGGAAGGTTACAACGTGGGAGGAACAATCCATTTTGTGATTAACAATCAGGTAGGATTTACAACTGATTTTGAAGATGCAAGATCAAGTATTTATTGTACTGATGTTGCTAAGATCATTGATGCTCCAGTTCTTCATGTAAATGGAGACAATGCAGAAGAGGTATTTTTTGCAGCAAATCTTGCAGCAGAATACAGACATAAATTTGAAAGGGATATTTACATTGACATGGTTTGTTACCGCAGACATGGACATAATGAAAGTGACGAGCCTAAGTTCACTCAGCCAAAGCTTTATAATATCATTGCCAAACACCCTAATCCAAGAGAAATTTATCTCAAAAAATTAATGGACAGGGGTGATGTTGATGCTCAGCTGGCCCAGGATATGGATGAAAAATTCCGTAATCTTTTGCAGGACAGGCTCAACATGATCAAGCAGAAACCTCTACCTTACTCTCCACAAAAAATGGAAGAAGAATGGTTGTCTATGAGAAGGTCTACTCCTGAAGATTTCCATATTTCGCCTGTTACAGCCATTGATAAAAATACTATTGATAAAATAGCTGATGCTATCTGCAATGTTCCTATAGGTTTCAAACCTTTAAAACAGGTTGAAAATTTA
>JACMRH010000465.1 GCA_014376535.1 Cytophagales bacterium
ATCCGCCACTGATTTTAGCTGGCGGATTAGACTTGGACACCCACACCAAGGTGAATCCGGAATTAAATTTATATAAAAAAAGATTTACATATTTCCCTAAAAGCCATTGATTTTCAATTACTGTGTGGAAGATTTAAACTTACGACCTTCCCGAATTCGTTGGAACACGAAACATCTATAATTGCATAAAAAAGGACTTAAAAATCAAAGGCACAATTGGAGGGTATGACCTTCTACAAAACCCAAGATGGGGATTGGGCTAGAAACTACTGCGACCTCAGAAATGCCACCAGTTTATTCTTAGTTTCAATTTCACCGACGAGTAACAGTTTCATATTTGCTGCCTCAAAACTTAAAGCACAAAAGTGAAGATTACAATTTGTTCTCAAAAAAATATCTTTATACTGTGCGCAATAAATACAATGGCAATAAAACAAAAAAAAAGATTTGCAAATTTCTCTTTAAGTCATTGATCTTCAATTAAGGATATCAAGATCTAATTAACGTTCGATTCCTTACTTTAGTAATTAGAGAACAGTTAAAAAGAATGAGATTATAAGGTTGGGGATCCTCTGCAAAATGCATTAAAGTTTAATCTTTTGTATCCTGAAAGCATTCAGGATTGCCAGCAACGCCACTCCAACATCAGCAAAAACAGCCTCCCAAAGTGTGGCAATTCCTCCGGCACCAAGTATTAAAACAATCACTTTAACTCCAAAAGCAAGGGATATATTTTGCCAGACAATCTTTTTAGTAAGCTTCCCTATTTTGATTGCGGAGAAGATTTTATAAGGCTGGTCGTTTTGAATTACGATATCTGCAGTTTCTATTGTTGCATCAGATCCTAGTCCGCCCATGGCAATTCCTGCATCAGCCAAAGCTACTACAGGGGCGTCATTTACTCCATCCCCTACAAAAGCAATCTTTTTACCTTCGTTTTTAAAACCCTGAACTTTTTCAACTTTTCCTTCAGGCAATAAGTCTCCGAAAGCGTGGTCTATACCTAATGTTTTAGCAACTTCGTCTACTACCGCCTGTTTGTCGCCGGATAGCATCACTGTTTTAATTCCTAAACCATGTAAGGCTTTTATAGCATCCAGGGCATCTTCTTTAATTTCATCGGAAATAGTTAGATATCCTGCGTACTTTCCATCAATAGCGGTAACTACAATAGTGGCACTAATGATGCTTATCTTTTCATCATATTGAATATTGAATTTTTTAAGAAGTTTTAGATTTCCAGATAATACTTCTTTTCCTTCGATAGTTCCCTTTAAGCCATGACCCGCAATTTCCTCCACATTCACTGCTTTTGGCAAATCTTTGATTGTATTGTAATCAACGACTGCTTTTGCGATTGGGTGAGTGGAATGGGTTTCTAGTGCAGCGGTATATTTCAAAAATGTTTCTTTGTCTACACCAACACTTTCTACCTGCTGAACTTTAAAAACACCTTTCGTTAAAGTCCCGGTTTTGTCCATAACGACTGTGTCAATGTGCGTTATAACATCCAGGTAGTTAGAACCTTTAAACAAGATCCCATTTCGTGAAGCCAAGCCAATTCCGCCAAAATAACCTAGGGGAATAGAAACTACTAATGCACAGGGACAAGATATTACCAAAAATACTAATGCCCTGTAAAGCCAATCGTTAAATACATAATGCTCTACAAAGAAAATTGGTAAGAGTGTAATACTCACAGCCAGGAACACCATAATTGGTGTGTAAACTTTTGCAAAACGAGAAATGAACAATTGCGTTTTTGCCTTTCTTGCAGTTGCACCCTGGACTAGCTGCAATATTTTAGAAAGTTTACTGTCATTGAAAAGGGCAGTAACTTTTACTTCCGCTACCGTATTGAGGTTTATCATTCCTGCCAATACTGTTTCTCCTTTGTATTTATTGTCAGGTTTGCTTTCACCGGTAAGCGCAGCGGTGTTAAAAGAGGCCTTATCTGAAAGTAATTCACCGTCCAAGGCAATTTTTTCTCCGGACTTTATTTGTATTGTTTCTCCTAGAGCTACTTCAAAAGGGTTTACTTTTTCAGATATACCATTGCGAAGTACGTTCACTTCGTCGGGACGAATATCAAGTAAAGCTTTTATTGAACGTTTTGCCCTTTGCACGGCTTCATCCTGAAATAGTTCCCCAATCTGGTAAAACAACATTACTGCCACACCTTCAGGATATTGTTGTATGTAAAAGGCTCCCAAAGTCGCAATGCTCATCAACATGAACTCATTGAAATAGTCATGACGGGGAATGGACCTGATTGCTTTTTTCAGTACTGGCCAACCGATAAGCAAATAAGGGATTGTATAATAAGCAAAACGAACGTATCCGTGGAAGAATTGAAGCTGAGGATATTTGTAAAACTGATAATCTGCAATAATTCCTGCAAGTAGTAATGTGAAAGAAATTATAGCCCGTAAATATGCTTTCCAACCAGCAATTTCTTCCTCTTTAGCTCCAATGGCATCGTGGTCATGGTCGTCATCTTCATGATAGTGCCCATCGTGATCGTGGTTATGTACTTCTGCTTTAATAATTTGATGCATTTATTGCGATAATACAATTTTAAGCAAAATAGCAAATTATAAATTATGGTATTAGCCTAAAATACAGCACTATCTTGAAGCCTTCTTTATGTTTTTAATAATAATCTTAGGAATAAATGCTTAACCAGAATGTTGTCTGTTTATCAGCAATCATTTTTAAATTTTTAACGAATTTTTCAAAGGTCTATAGTCCACAGATGTGCAAGCCATTCAAATTAATTATTTATATGTATAATCCTACGTTGCAGTATATCTACATGCAAAACCTTATTCATATATTTCCGTAGATATTACAAATCCCTTAATGTCATTCTTTAAAATTTTTATAGCTGAAGACGAAAAAGTCTATTCCTCCGTACTTCATTACCATTTGTCACTTAATCCTGATTATGAGGTAACTGTATTTAAGGACGGAAAGAGCCTTATGGATAATATCCATAAAAAGCCAGATGTTATTTCTTTAGATTATTCATTACCAGACACTAATGCTTTAAAACTATTTAAACAGATAAGACTGGTAATGCCAGATGTACCAATCATTGTAATTTCCGGACAACAGGACATGCAGGTTGCTATTGAAATACTGAAAGAAGGAGCATATGATTATTTCATTAAAAATGAGGACACTAAAAACAAACTTTGGAATGCGGTAGTGAGCATTCGAAGCGCACATAAGCCAGTAGAGAACATTACCAAGAAAGAAGGAAAATTCGATCTTACCAAAGTTTTAATCGGAAGTAGTGCTGTAATGCAAAAAGTTGTGAACCTTATTGAAAAGGCGGCTTCCACACAAATTAATGTTTCTATTACAGGTGAAACCGGAACAGGAAAAGAAGTAGTGGCCAAAGCCATCCATTTAAAGTCTAACAGAAATACCGGGCCTTATGTAGCGGTAAATGTAGCTGCTATACCTTCCGAACTTTTAGAAAGCGAACTTTTCGGTCATGAAAAAGGAGCCTTCACAGGCGCGCTTGCCAAAAGAACAGGAAAATTTGAAGAAGCTCACAAAGGAACAATGTTCCTGGATGAAATAGGAGAATTGAATTTTAACCTGCAGGCAAAACTTCTCAGGGTCTTACAGGAACGTGAAGTCGTACGAATAGGTAGTAATGCTCCTACTAAAATAGATGTCAGGATCATAACCGCCACTCATAAAAATTTAGCTGAAGAAGTTAAAAAAGGAAATTTCAGAGAAGACTTATACTACAGACTTCAGGGTTTCCCAATTCCTCTCCCGCCATTGAGAGACCGTGGAAATGATCTCCTAATACTTGCCAATCACTTTCTTAAAGAATTCTGTGAAGAAAATAAGTTAACAGGAAAAGTCCTTACACCAATTGCCAAGGACAAATTAAAACAGTATCCTTTCCCCGGAAATGTACGGGAGTTAAAATCTGTTATTGAGCTTAGTGCGGTTTTATCCGAAGGTAACAATATAGATACCGATGACATTGTCCTGAACTCTTATAACCTGGTGGAGGATTTCCTGGCCTTTGAAATGACACTTGAAGGATATAACCAAAAGATTATCCAGTATTTCCTCAAAAAATATGACAACAATGTGGTGCTTACTGCCCAAAAACTTGGTGTAGGTAAAACCACTTTGTATAGAATGATCCAGGAGAAAAAATTATAGGTTTTCCCCTTTCATTATTTATTTCCCATTTTGGGAAAAAAAATGCTTTTGAATATTTTCATAACTATCTAAAAGGAAGACAACTAATACCTTTTGGCACTAATTTGGCACTAGTGGAAGAAAAGAAACTCCGCTATGAAAACTCCTGCTAAAACAAAAATATTTGTTGTTGAAGATGACAAGGTTTTTCAGGAAATGGTCAGCCATTACCTGATGGACAAGTTCGGTTACCAGGTAGAAACCTTTTCAAATGGTGAAGAATGCGTAAAAAACCTTTATAAAAATCCAGATATCGTCTTGCTGGATTTTAATCTTCTAAACCAAAATGGACTAGAAGTTCTCAAAGAAATAAAGTCTATCAACCCTGACATACATGTACTCTTGGTCTCTGGCCAGAAAAATATCCCGATAGCCGTTGATGTGCTCAAATATGGCGCTTTCGATTATGTAGTAAAAAATGACAATGTATTTGAAACCATTGTTGAAAAGGTCAAACAAATGTGCAGCCTATCTGAGGATTTTGAAGTGCGCAAGCGCAAAAGAACTGTAAAGATCATGAAATATTGCCTAATTACTCTAGTGATAAGCACCTTAGGCATTATCCGATTTCTTTTATAAATGATACAAAAACTTATTTTCTTCCTTGCCATATGCTGTTTGTTTCTTGGCTCGTGCAGTCCTCAGAATCTATTCAAGAGCAAAGGGATTGCCACAGTTCCTGATAGTCTGTTTACACATTATTCCACAAGCTTTGAACATAAGATCAGGGTTGACGATAAGCTTACCATAAGCATCTGGAACCATGACGACTTGAGTGTTGGCTCTACTTTTGGAATCTATAATTCCAATGAGGTATATGGTAAATGGGTTTTGGTTGACAAATCCGGAAATACTATTGTACCTGCCTTTGGTAAAATGCATGTTGCAGGGCTTACTGCCGGTCAGCTGGCAGATTCTATTGCAGGAATGTTTGCCAGACAAATTGTAAATCCTATAGTAACAGTTAAAATACTGAACAGGCAGGTAACTGTGC
>JACMRH010000048.1 GCA_014376535.1 Cytophagales bacterium
ACCGCTATGCTTTCTACAGGTTTACCAGCTTATGTAAAAGATGACAGGTACTCTTTTGCTACCAGGGGATCAGTCTTATACTTAATAAGAGAAACTCCGGTTTCAGGGGGTGGGCAAACTGATCTGAATGGTAGTATATATAAATACGATTTTACTACCAATTCATGGTCGTTAAGAACCGGATCGTATGTTACAGGAACGGGATATGGAGGCGGAACTTATGGTGCAAAAGTGGATCCTGTTAATTTAAACAAAGTGTACGTTCCACATGAAAGGCTAAGAATATATAACGATGTAAGTCAAACTTTCAAAGAGGAGTCAAATTATGAGTTATTAAAAACCGAAAATTGCGCTAACATTCACGCAGATTTTAATGACTTGGAGTTTGCTTCAAATGACAATACAACTTTGTACAGCACAAATGATGGCTTTGTTTCTGCGTATAAGATTAATTCAACCGACAATCTATTATGTGATGCCTGGCTACCTATTAATGGAGCTGGTTTAAATGGATTGGATGCATACACGGTAAATAGTTCAGTAGACTTGCCTAATACGGTATTGGTTAGTAACTGGCACAATCCCACTTGTCTTTACGATGGTAACATCAGTACTCAGGCTGATCAATTTCGGGCTCTTGGAGTATTATCAGATTTTACAGAAAATTATGGGCCCAATTTTTTCTATAAGGGTAACAAGTTTTTGGGTTTGCCTTCTAATGGCAATTACTATAAATGGTGCGAGAAATCCGGTACAACTTTAGCTATTTCAGATTTTATTTTGAAAACAACTTTGAATCCCAATGGTGATTTTGTATATCCGACAATGCTAAATCCTCCGGTAAGGCACGTAAATGATCCTTACCAGATATTTATAGGACAAGCCCAGGTGTATAAATCTTTGTATATTAATAGTGGAACTGATAACAAGTTTGAAGAGGTATCTTCTTTTCCATCTGATGAATCTGTAACTCATATTGCTACTTCCTTCTCAAATCCTAATAATTTATTTGTCGGCACCGCAAAAGACTCTGCTGTTTACAAATCAGATGGCAGCTTTTCCACTTACCTTAAAATACCGTATTTATATAAAGTAAACCACAACACGAAGGCTTGGACAAAGATAAGCTTCAATTTTCCAAGGCGAGGGCTTGGAATTGAAGGTATTGCTGTCAATTCCATAAACGAGAACAATATTATCATAAATATTGACAGATCAATGATATATGAAACTTTGGACGGTGGAATTACCTGGTCGGTCATAAGTGGTGTTGGTAAATTAAGTAGTTCTTTTTATTATACTCTTACTGCAGAAAAAGGCACGAATGGAAGATTCTTAATAGCTACTAAGAATGGAATTTTTTATAAAGACGCTGACAATCCTACCTGGCAATCTTATGGAGTGAACTTTCCAGGGATTATATTGTGGTCAATTGATGTAAATTATTCCTTCAATACCTTATACGCTGCAGCATCACAGGCAGGAATATGGAAGGCTCCTTTAATATGTCCTTCTCAAGCCAATAGGACAATTATGTATAGATTACATACTTATTATGAAGCCCAGAAACTTTCTGTTGATAACGCACTTTCTGAACCTAACTTTAATCTGCAATTACGTGGCTCAGAGTCCATCGTATTAACAAATGCAACTTTTGCTCCTGATTATGGAAGAAGTGTCATGGGATATATTCACGGGTGCAATCCTACAAGTGTTCCCTCTGGAACTTTTTACAGACAAGAAGAAGTGGCTGAGAATAATGAAATGGCCTCTCCTGATGAGAAAAGCGAATCAGATATGATAAGTGCAACAGAAGGTATCAAAATTTCACCGAATCCATCTACAGGACCAATTAAGGTGGAGTCCAAATTGAATCAAGGGGAAAATTTCCAATATCTTCAAATCAGTGATATCAATGGAAAAATTGTTTTTGAGACAAAAAAATATGAAACTGCGATAAACGTAGAGCTAAACCCTTCTCAAACATCTTATTACCTTGTTTCATTCGTTACGGATAAAAGAAAAGTAGTTAAAAAAGTGGTAACTCCTATTAATGGAGCAGACCCTAATCAGGATTATTCTTTTAAAAAAAGGAATTAATCTTTTTGCCTTACAAAGTCCACCATTTCTAAAATGGTGGACTTTTCTATTTGAACATTAAACAGAGATAAATTCTTTTTAGAAGTATTTCCACTTTTACTTTAGACCAATGCTTTTGAAAACACAGCGTCAAAGACAAGCTAAATGGTTGAGGGCCATAAGGAAAATACACAGGACTTTGGGGATTTTTCTTTTTCTATTTTTTATCATTGTTTCACTCTCAGGCCTTTTATTAGGATGGAAAAAGCATACCGGTGACCTTTTACTTCCTCAAACCAGGAAAGGCAGTACTGTAAATTTTAAAGATTGGTTGCCTTTAGATAATCTTCATCAAACAGCCTGCAATGTTTTACGGGATAGCGTTTCCACCCGATTGTCTTTGGAATTAGAAAAAATTGACATTAGAAAAGATAAGGGTATAGTTAAATTTGTTTTTAAAGAAGGTTTTTGGGAAATTCAAATAGATGGAACTACAGGCAAGTTGCTTCATATAGGAAAAAGACACTCGGATTTAATTGAAAAATTGCATGACGGATCCATATTAGATTCAGTTATGGATACTTCTGGCGGTCAAATAAAGCTGATTTATACCAGTATCATGGGATTTGCGCTTCTTACATTTTCTATCACCGGATTTTGGCTTTGGTATGGTCCTAAGCGGATGAAAAAAAAGCAATAGTAAATTAATAGTAGGCTTAGCCGGAAATTAGTTGTGCAGCAATAGTTATTTCAGTGGTCTGTAGCTAACAGACCTCTATTTTCCTTTGCATTTAAAGCTTTATCTTACCTTATATTATCAAAACCGAACGGCCAAAATTGTAGCAGCCTTTACTTTTTTTCCATGATTTCCCTTAGGAGGAGTAAATAAAACCACTGATTTTACTTTTTCTGAAAGAATATGATCAATCTTTTTTTCAATTGAGTTTTTCTTTGTGGTCCTGATCACTCTTCCATTTTCATCTACAATACATCTTAAATGCAGTATTTTTCTTGAATAGGATTTTGACTTTTTATAAGGTATGTCAGACAACATCAAAATACCATTGGCATCCAAATGCATAGATGTCAGTTCAAGTTTGTTTTCAAGTGTAGTGTAAATTGTATCCTGAATTAAGCTGTCTATATAAAATGAATTGCCTCTTATTGTGTCAATAACTTTGGAGCTTACAGGATAATTAAAGACAGAATCATATTCCGTAATTACACCCTGTCCATTTACTATATGTTCAGTTTTAGAGCTGTCAATATAATGGTGAACATATATTACATCATTGATCACTTTACCCAGGGACTTTAAGTTGCTATTTTCATAATACTCAAAATAATACCCATCCCTTTTTCCATTTTTATATAATGCCTGATTTTTTAGGATGCCATTATGGTAGTATTCTTTGCATTCACCATCCTTTACAGGAAGAATTGATTTTTTCTTTTTTGCTTTTACGGGACATTCACTTTTGAGCTGTCCATCTGAATAGAATATTTTTTGAACCCAGGTCCATTCTTTATGATGCTTTTTAATATGTTCTTTCGTGATAAAGTAGGTAGCTTGTGACCGGTTGGTTTTTTTTAAATGTTTGTCTACAAACATTGTATCATTATCTGATGCATAACTTAGTACAGTAGAAATTACCAAACTACTTAGGAACAATAGCGATTTTAGAAATGTTGAATATTTGCCAGACATAAATAATTTGCTGATGATTCTTTTAGATTTTCCATTAGTTTAGGAAGATGAATATAAAGAATAGGTAATACTAAACTTTTAAGGCTTGAAATGAGGTAATTGATTTAACTACATGTAATAAATTAGTTTATATAATATAATAGAAAATTTTTGAATATGGTTCCAAAGTGTTCCCAGGTTAAACCAATAGACACAAAACTGATTGATAAATTTTCAAACTGGTATTTAGAAGAATGGGGAATCCCAAAAGAAAGAACCATTTCAAGGTTAGTCAATCATCCAGACGATGATGTTTTAGTTCAGCTTGTTTTAAAAGTAGGAAACAGCATTGTAGCAACAGGAGGTCTCTACAATAATACTGGACTCACATTAATATTCCCTAAATACACAGCACTTGCTCCCTGGATTGCTCAACTTTACACTGATAAGCATCACAGAGGAAAGGGTTATGGTACCATTTTGCTAAAATCATTGGAAGAATATGCTTTACAATTGGGGATAACGCAAGTTTACCTTTTTACCTCCACTGCTGAAAAGCTTTATTTGATTAATGGTTACAAACAGGTAGAAAGATTAAAATACCGGGATGCAAATACGGTTGTAATGGAGAAAAACTTATTCTGAGTCCTAGGATTTTTTATCTTGTAAGAGATTTCAACCCAAACAATTTCCAAATTATTCAGGTACATGAATTTAAGTATAGATACTGTCCCTTCCCAGAAAGGAAAAGTTGCAATTGTTACTGGGGCAAACAATGGTCTTGGTTTTGAAACTACTTTAGGTTTGGCCAACAAAGATTTTACTATTGTAATGGCTTGCCGGGACATCGTAAAAGCTGAAAGATCAAGAGAAAAAATATTAGCAAAATATCCAATGGCGGATGTTCAGATCATGGAACTGGATCTTAGCAGCCTAAAATCTGTAAGCTTATTTGCAAGTCAGTTTGTTTCCCGCTTTCAAAAATTAGACCTTCTAGTTAACAATGCCGGCATCATGGTGCCACCATTTTCTAAAACAGCTGATGGGTTTGAGAGCCAGATGGGTGTAAATTATTTGGGTCATTTTCTGCTGACAAACTTGTTGTTCCCCTTGCTAAAAAATAGCCCATCCTCCAGGGTTATTTCATTGAGCAGTATTGCCCATAAACAAGGCAAAATTGATTTTAAAAATCTTAATAGTCAACATGGATACAATAAAATGAAAGTTTACAGCCAAAGTAAGCTCGCCTGCCTGATGTTTGCATATGAACTTCAGAGGCGGATAGAACAAAACGGTTTGAATGTTAAATCTGTTGCAGCGCATCCTGGTGTCTCCCCTACAAACCTCTTCCAGTTTCAATCTCCTATAGTGTCTAAGATCCTGACCTTTTTATCCAATTCCTTTATGCATATTCCTGCCGAGGCAGCCAAGCCCAGCCTGGTTGCAGCATTGAGCACTGATATCCGGGGAGGTGATTTTATAGGACCTAAGGGATTTTTGGAAATGAGAGGTAAGCCAGGCAAAGTTAAATCCAGTTCTATTTCTTATGATAAAGAAATAGCAAAACAATTGTGGGAGGTTTCTGAAAAATTAACAGGAAAAAGTTTTTTAATGTAAAATCGTTGCCGGACCAGAGAGATGTAAAAATCCAATTGGTTGGGGTACTTACTTATCATGATCTTTACCCAAAAGTGACAGCCTTAAGCCTTTGTGGTTACTAAATATTTTCTTTCCTTGCATAATGAAAATAATTATCATAAACGGTCCAAATCTAAATCTTGTCGGGATAAGAGAAAAAAGTATTTATGGTGATAAAAGCCTGAATGAATATATATCAGACCTGAAAAATAAATACACTGCAATTCAGTTAGATTATTTCCAATCAAACATAGAAGGGGAGTTGATAAACAAACTTCATGAGGTTGGTTTTTCTTATGATGGTATTATTGTAAACCTTGCTGGTTACACGCACACTTCCATTGCATTAGCAGATGCTATTGCGGCTATAAATACACACGTGATAGAAGTTCACATTTCAAATATCCACGCCAGAGAAGAGTTTCGCCATAAAAGTTTTACGGCGGCAAAAGCTAAAGGATGCCTGACTGGTTTTGGCCTGGCAGGTTATGAAATGGCCCTTAACTTTTTATTGGGGACTTATTCAAGGTAATCAACCATCTAAAAGCCCATTTCCATTTTATTTCAGGAAGTGGAATTTCTGCCTTCTCAAAATACTTGCCTAATTCTTTTTTTGAAAAACCTCGAATTACAGAAAGACAAGCATCATTCTTAACCAAATAAGAACTTGAAAAAAGCATAGTTATCCACTTAATTGAATAGTAAGCAAATGGGTTTCTGTGAAGATCATTGATAACAAAGCCAATCCTTGAATTTTGATTTATCAATTTCAAGTATTTTATTAACTGATCATCATTCAGATGATGACAGAAAAGTGAGGAGATGATAATGTCAGGTTTAAAATCTAGTTTGGCTAAATCCTTATAGTCCGATTGCACGAAAGAGATATTTGAAAAACCTCTAGATTTTAAGGTAGCAAATTCAATTGCTTCTTTTTTATAATCTAAGCCAACTAAATTTGTTTTCCAGGAGGCTTTTAAAGCCCATTGTGCAATAAAACGCATGGTATCTCCACCGCCACTGCCAATATCCAGAATGGTATAAATTTTAGAACGGTTTGTAAGTAAAGCTTTTAAACCTGAGATGGTTACCGAATGGCCCCCCAAATATGTATTAATAAAATCTAACTCAAGAAGATTTCTTTCCAGATCAGAAAAAGGAATATCATCTCTGTCTAGTAATTCTTTCTGGTAACTCCTTTTAGAAAAATCAGGCATAGTATAAAAATTTACCTGATCCCGTTTACCTATTCTACAACTGCCTTCTCCTTTTTGGCAAGCATGATTGATCCTACCATAGCCGCTAGCAATAAGATAGAAATAATTTCGAAAGGAAGAGTGAATTCATTGAACAATACTATACCAAGATTCTTTATTAGGCCTATATCTGTTTGAGGCATATCACTGTAAATCGGATCTAGCTTTCTGAAAGCACCTACAAATAATGTCAGAAAAACGCCACTTAAAATAACCCCAATAAACTTATAAAAAATCGGTTTCTGAGGTTCAGTTTCTGCATTCAAATTCAAAAACATGATCACAAATAGGAATAGAACCATAATTGCACCAGCATAAACTATGATGTGAACAACAGCCAGAAACTGGGCATTCAACAAGATATAATGGCCTGCAATGGCAAAAAACGCAAGTATAAGATAGAGAACACTATGAACAGGATTTTTAGTGAAAACCACCATTAATCCAGCCAGGATTGCTAAAAAACTAAGGAAATAAAAAACTTTATCAATCATTTCGACTTACAATTTACGATTTCAGAATTACGAATTTGAGATTCCCTCAAATGTTGATTTATAAGAAGAGTTTTCTTTACTGTGGAACAATCTTTCTTCTAACGGTCCGCCACCTCGCTTTTTGTTGTCAGGATCGTGATGTTTTTCAACTAACTTGTCTTTTCCAAAGATCAATTCCCCGCGGTCCATTCTTGATGGGGCTAATTCTTCATTGGTTAAAAAGATAGCTTCTTTCGGACAGGCTTCCTCACACAGTCCGCAGAAAATGCATCTTAGCATGTTAATTTCATAACGTGCTGCATATTTTTCTTCACGATAGAGTCCTTCTTCACCTTTTTTTCGTTCACCAGCTTCCATGGTGATTGCTTCAGCAGGGCATGAAAGTGCACACAAACCGCAGGCTGTACAACGTTCACGGCCTTGGTCATCCTTTTTCAATACATGAACGCCTCTCCAGTTTTTAGAGAATAGCTTTTTGATTTCCGGATAGCGAATGGTAATTTTTTTAGCAAAGAAATGCCTGATTGTAATCATCAAGCCTCCAATGATGGCAGGCAAATAAATGCTTTCCATGAAAGTCATTTCTTTTTGCGAAACCTGCTTTGATCTGTTACTCAGCGATTGCATATAAATTCTTATTAATTATCGAATAACATTATACCTACCCCTGTCAACAATATGTTGATGATGGCCAAAGGGATCAGAATTTGCCAACCCAGTTTCATTAATTGGTCGTATCTGAAACGAGGAACTGTCCACCTTACCCACATAAAGAAGAAGATGAAAAACAATATTTTAGCAAATAAAGCTACCAAACCAATAACTGCAGCAGCATTATGGCCTAAACTTGCCTCAACCCAATTGATCCCTGGATAATTATAACCTCCGAAATATAAAACTGCCATGAAAGCTGATGATACAAACATATTGATGTATTCTGCAAACAGGTAAAAACCCAGTTTCATACTGCTGTATTCTGTGTGATAGCCACCAACCAATTCTGTTTCGCATTCTGGCAAATCGAATGGTGTTCTGTTACACTCAGCGAAAGCACAAACTATGAAAATCAGGAAGCCTAGAGGCTGATAAAATATGTTCCAATTCAAGCCTGAAAGGCCAAATAGAGATTCACCTTGATTTTTTGAGATTTCAGCAAGACTTAAAGAACCGTTCAGCATTATAAGAGCGATGACAGAAAGACCCATGGCCAATTCATAACTAATATTTTGCGATGCGGCACGAACAGCTCCTAGTAGTGAATACTTATTATTTGAAGCCCAACCTCCGATCATCACTCCATACACACCTAGAGAAACAACACCAAATATATAGAGCAAACCAATGTTAACATCAGCAACCTGTAGATCAAACTTAGTACCAAAAATGTCTAAATATGTGCCCCATGGTATAATTGCGGTTGACATACAAGCGGTTAGCATTGATAAAGAAGGTCCTGCGATGAACAAAGCCATATTTGCATTTACAGGGAGAATCTCTTCTTTAAAGAACAATTTACCTCCATCTGCTAATGGCTGAAAAATTCCCCAGGGTCCTGCACGGTCAGGGCCTAATCTGTCCTGAAAAAAACCGGCAATTTTTCTTTCACCATAAGTTGAATACATAGCTGTAAGCAAGCTTATGGCAAAAATGATGACGATTAAAATTAGTTTTCCTAAGATAAAATATATGTCCATGATATTTCTAACCTACTATTTCAATTGATGGTCCCAGGTTCCCTCTCCAGTATGTTTACTTGCCAACTGTGGAACTACAGGTTTTTCTGACATTACTGGATATTTGTTTTGAGAAATGACGGAATGCCTGTCTACATCTACAACACCTTCAATTACCCAATCAGCTGTTTTCTTAGTTTCAAACCTGCAGGTGTTACAAATAAAATCTTCCAGTTCACCCCATTTATCTTTTCTACCTGTTACTCGTAAAACATCTTCTCCTTTATACCACAAGGTTACTTTACCAGTACATTTTGGGCAATTTCTGTGTGCAAAAACGGGTTTTGTAAACCATACCCTGCTTTTAAACCTAAATGTTTTATCCGTTAGTGCCCCAACAGGACAAACATCTATCACATTTCCAGAAAAGTCATTTGTTATGGCTTTTTCGATGTATGTGCTGATCTCAGAATGATCACCTCTATCAAGAACACCATGTACGCGTTTGTCAGTAATCTGGTCAGCTGTATATACACAACGGTAACACAAGATACAACGCGTCATGTGCAACTGCACATATGGCCCTATGTCTATTTTTTCAAAAGTCCTTCTTTCGAAATCATACCTTGTTTTCTGCGCACCATGCTCATATCCAAGGTCTTGGAGGTGACATTCTCCGGCCTGATCACAAATAGGACAGTCAAGAGGGTGGTTTATTAATAGGAATTCGGTAACCCCTTTTCTTGCTTCAATAACTTCGGGTGAAGTTTCATTGGCAACTACCATCCCGTCCATAACTGGAGTTCTGCATGATGCCACCAATTTTGGCATAGGCCTGGGATCTTTAGTTGACCCAGCGGTTACTTTAACGATACATGTACGACATTTTCCACCAGAACCCTGAAGTTTAGTATAATAGCACATGGCAGGTGGGACATGTTTTCCCAATTGCCTGGCTGCCTGAAGAATAGTAGTACCTGGAGCAACTTCTACCTCTGCTCCATCTATGGTTACTTTAAACAATGTTGTTTCGCTCATTGTATTTGTGTTTTAAGCCAACACAGCTTCTCTGTAATATGCACCTGGTTTTATTGCCTCAGATGGATTTTTTATATGCCATTCAAATTCTTCCCTGAAATGACGTACTGCACTGGCAACTGGCCAGGCCGCCGCATCTCCCAGTGGACAAATTGTATTTCCTTCTATTTTTTTTGCAACGTCAACCAATAAATCAATATCGCTTGGCTTACCATGACCATGTTCTATTGCATGAAGCACTTTTTCCATCCATCCTGTACCTTCACGGCAGGGGCTGCATTGTCCACAGGATTCATGATGATAGAAACGGGCAAAGTTCAAGGTGTTTTTTACAATGCAAGCAGTTTCATCAAATGCTATAAAGCCTCCTGAACCCAACATGGTGCCCGTTGCAAATCCTCCATCTGACAATGATTCGTAAGACATCAGCCTGGCTTCTCCATTTGCAGTTTTTGTAATAAGGTTTGCAGGTAAAATTGGAACAGAAGAACCTCCGGCCACTACAGCTTTCAATTTTCTGTTTTTCCAGATACCACCACAGTATTCATCTGAATAAATAAATTCTTCAACCGGAACTCCTAGTTCAATTTCGTAAACCCCTGGTTTATTAATATGGCCTCCTGCTGAAATCAGTTTAGTGCCGGTGCTTTTTCCTATGCCAAGTTTTGCGTACTCCTCTCCTCCGTTAACAATTATCCATGGCACAGTAGCAATTGATTCCACATTGTTTACTACAGTTGGCATTCCCCATAATCCGGCAATGGCAGGAAATGGCGGTTTGATTCTTGGATTTCCTCTTTTTCCTTCTAAAGATTCTATTAGTGCAGTTTCTTCTCCGCAAATGTATGCTCCTGCTCCGCAGGTTACATTTAAATCGAGTTCAAAACCAGATCCTAAAATATTTTTACCTAAATATCCTTTTGCTTTAGCCTCGTCTATAGCTTTCTGCAGAGTGCGAACAACATAAATCAGCTCTCCACGGACATAAATATATGCTCTGTTTGCTCCAAGTGCAAAACTTGAAGTAATCATTCCCTCAATTAAAATATGAGGATTTTCAGCCATTAAATAACGATCCTTGAACGTTCCAGGTTCACTTTCATCAGCATTACAAACAAGGTAGCGGTCTTTGCCAGGGGTCTTATCAATAAAGCTCCATTTCATGCCAGTTGGAAAACCAGCACCTCCACGGCCTCTTAAGCCAGATTTCTTTACTTCTTCAACGACCGCATCTGCACCTAATGTTTTGATGGCTTTGTCAACAGAGGCATAACCACCTTTACTGATGTAAACATCAATATTCTGAAGATTGGGAGTCCCAATATCTTTTGTAAGTATCTTAGTCTTTCCCATTTAGCAGAACGGTCTTCTTACTTTATTTTCACTTTTAAATTCATCCAGCAATACATCAACACTTTGCTCTGTCAAGTTCTCATGATAATGCAAACCACATTGCATTATTGGGGCACTTCCACATGCAGCCAGACATTTAACACCTTTTAAGGTGAAGAGACCATCAGCAGTAGTTTCGCCTTTTTTGATGCCTAATTTTCTTTCCATATAAGAAATCATTTCATCAGCACCACGCAAAGCGCAAGGTCCTGTATGACAAACTTCTAACACATATTTCCCTACCGGATCAGTATAGTATTGAGAATAAAAAGTGGCAACTTCATATACCTCAATTGGCTCTATCTTTAACAATGAAGCCACATAATCCATTACTTCTGGAGATAACCAACCACCCAATTCAGCTTGGGCTAGGTGCAAAATGGCAATTATAGCTGATTTGCTTTTTCCTTCCGGAAACTTGGCAACATACTTCTCCACAATGGCTAATGCTTCGTCAGAGAAAAGTGTTTTCATTTCTGTCATACCTATCTGATGCTTAAATGAGCATCTAATTCAATATTATAATAAATAGCTTCCAATGGAAGTGTTAAATTGATGCTTTCTAAATTCAATGGAATGTTATTATTAAGATCATAAACTGATTCTATCCAACAATCAGTCTTGTCTGCCCTCTCAAATTTTGTTATTTTTTTTTCTTTTGATGAAACCAAAATGTATTCTTTCAAAGAAGGTATTTGACGATACTGACCGTACTTTAAAACTCTATCATATTCTTCAGTTGATTCTGAAAGAACCTCTACGATTATAACAGGATTTGAAATATTGTCTTTGTCTGATACTTCTGGTTTTCCACAAACCACTGAAACATCCGGATAAAGAAATGACGGCCAGATTGAGATCTTAATTCTCTGATCTGAATTGAAAGGTCTACAATCCTTATTTTTTAAATGAGTATGAATGGCAGCAAAAATATTGCCACTTATGCCATTGTGTGCGATGCTACCACCAGCCATAGCATAAACCTGCCCATGAAAAAATTCACTTTTAAATGAAGCATTACGCTCCATTAAAAGATATTCTTCATTTGAGATCAATATTTGTGACTGTGCTAATCCCATTTATGCGTCCAATTCTCCTGCTATTACATTCATGCTACTCATGGTCACAATAGCATCTGACAATGTTGATCCATAAATTATTTCAGGAAAGGCCTGATAATAAATAAAACATGGTCTTCTGAAATGTAACCTGTAAGGTGTTCTTCCTCCGTCACTTATCAGGTAGAATCCTAATTCCCCATTTCCACCTTCCACTTTATGATAAACTTCTCCAACTGGCATCTCTATTTCTCCCATCACTATTTTAAAGTGATAGATTAAAGCTTCCATGTTTTTATAAACTTCAATTTTTGGAGGAAGGTAATATTCAGGCGTGTCTGCATGGAAAGAATCAGTTGGCAGATTGTCCATTGCTTGTGTAATGATCTTCAGACTTTCCCAAACTTCCTGTCCGGCAACACAGAAGCGATCATAAACATCGCCATGTTGTCCAATTGGGATATCAAACTGAAAATCTTCATAAGATGAATAAGGTTCCATTACCCTAACATCATAATCAACTCCCGCAGCTCGAAGGTTAACCCCCGTAAAACCATAACTTAAAGCACGTTCCGCAGAAATTCCTCCAACACCAACAGTTCTGTCCATAAAGATCCTGTTGCGGGAAACCAGTTTTTCAAACTCAGCCCATACTTTAGGAAAGTCTTTTAGGAACTGACGAATTTTTTTTATTGCATTGTCATTGAAATCACGTTCCATTCCACCGACCCGGCCCATATTAGTGGTTAGCCTTGCACCGCAAACTTCTTCGTAAATGTCATAGATTTTTTCACGCTCCTGCATTACATATAAAAAGCCGGTCATAGCGCCTGCGTCTACAGCCAGAATGCTGTTTAATATCAGGTGATCTGAAATTCTGGCCAATTCCATGAGAATTACACGCATGTATTGGGCGCGTTTAGGGATTGTTATACCGAGAAGTTTTTCAACTGTCATGTGCCAGCCAATATTATTGATAGGAGAAGAACAATAATTCATCCTGTCAGTAAGTGTGGTGATCTGATAAAAGGCTCTTCTCTCTGCCAGTTTTTCAAATGCACGATGAATGTATCCTACAGTTTGTTCCGCACTTACTATACGTTCACCGTCAATTTCAAGTATGTTTTGAAAAATACCATGCGTTGCAGGGTGGGTTGGACCCAGATTTAAAGTCGTGGTCTCTTTTTCAACATGGTTTACTAATGGTAAATGGCTGCTCATTAGCTATATTTATCTTCCGAAGAATTTATCTTGTTTATCTATTCTGTTAGGATCTTCTAATGGATGTTCTTTTCTCATTGGAAACACATCCATTTCATCCACATTCAATATTCGTTTTAGATTTGGATGGCCTTCAAAAATAATTCCATAGAAATCAAAGGTTTCACGCTCCATCCAGTTTGCGCCAGCATAAAGGTCTGTGAGTGTTTTAATTGTAGGATCTTCAATTGGCAAGGAAAATTTAAGTCTGATCCTATGATTATTTACAAAACTGTGTAGATGGTAAACAACTTCAAGCTCTTCACCTTTTCTATCAGGGTAATGAACACCGCAAATGTCAGTTAAAAATTGAAACTGAAAAGAGGGCTCATCCCATAGATACTTTACAATTTCTACGTTCGATCTTCTATCTGCGTAGACATTGAGCATATCGCTTAATTCATCAGTACGCAAAACTGTTTGCGGAAATTTTCCTTCCAGTTTGCCTGCTAATGTGCTGTTATCAATTTTACCCATGTACTATTATGCTATTTCGTATTTAGCCAATAAATGCTTGTATTCGTCTGTATTTCTTCTTCTTAAGGATTCATTTGTAGCCAGGTCCTGGATAATCATAAATCCATCTATAATCTGCTCAGGTCTTGGCGGGCATCCTGGTACATATACATCCACTGGAATAATTTCATCTATTCCCTGCAAAACGCTGTAAGTATCAAAAATTCCACCACTGCAAGCGCATGCTCCAACTGCCATTACCCAACGTGGTTCAGCCATTTGTTCATAAACCTGGCGAACAACCGGAGCCATTTTTTTTGCTATAGTACCCATAACCATTAGTACATCAGCCTGTCTTGGGGAAAAGCTCAACCGCTCGGCACCAAAACGACCAAAATCATAATGAGAACCCATGGTAGCCATGAATTCTATACCGCAACAGGAAGTTGCGAAAGGAAGTGGCCATAGAGAATTAGCTCTTGCCATTCCAATTACTTTATCAAAAGAGGTTGCGAAGAAACCTGGACCTTCCACACCTGCTGGAGTTTCAGCTATTTTCATTTTTTGTTGAGTTGTTATACTCTATAACAGAATAATTTGTCAAAAGGTTGAAAGATTATTCCCAATCTAAAGCTTTTCTTTTAATCACATAAAAGAAGCCAACCATTAGCAAAGCCATAAATACCAACATTTCAAGAAATCCTGGAATTCCTAATTCCTTGAAGTTTACTGCCCATGGATACATAAATATAACCTCGACGTCAAAAAGCACAAATAAAATAGCGGTTAGAAAATATTTAATTGAGAATGGATTTCTAGCATTTCCTACAGATTCAATACCGCACTCAAAAGCTTCTAATTTATGACTTGTTTTTTTCTTTGGACCCATAAAATGGGTTGCAAGCATTGTTGTAACTACAAATCCTCCTGCAAAGAGAAATTGAAGAAAGATAGGCAAGTAATCTGATGGCAAATATTCTTTTTCCATGGAGCGTATCTGGGGGCAATAAGGAGCAAATGTAAAGCTAGGCTTGCGCAATTACAAGTGCTTAAAGATTAAGTTGGACAATGAAAGGGTTTAATTCGATAAGCATAATAATAATTTACTATTTATGATTTGAGATTTACGATTTCCAAGCCTTAATGCCATATAAAGCCCATATTAATGTTTTATTAAATTGTACTTCGTAAATCTAAAATCGTAGATCCAATTAGCATTTTTTTCTATAATATGCTAATTTCCTTCCCCAACAATTCACGCATTTACGTTTTTCAAGTTTGGTATTTTCACAAACCGGGCAAGTAATAATGCCGGCTCCATTGCAACGACTACAAGTGAAATAGCGGTCACCAAAGCTTGTTGTTTCAATATTAACTTTATTTCCTTTGCACAAATCACAAATTATCTGTCCATGTCCATCGCAACGGGTGCAAGTTTGCAAGGCTACACCAAGTCCATGACAAAGGTGGCAGGTGTCTTTAACTATTTTTTCGCATTCCTGATTTAAGGATGAATCGAGTTTTTTGTCGACATCAAGTTGTAATTGAAGAGCATTCAGATAAAACTGACCCTTTTCGCCTTGTAAGCGTATGTACTTCTCAATGAAAATTTTACTTTGAGAATATTTTTCTAATTCAAAAAGAGTTTTACTGTAGTGATAGCAAATTTCATCTGGCAGCAAGGTGTTCATTTTGAATATTTTAACAAACAAGACCTCAGCCTGAACAAATTTCTTCTGAAATATAAGTTTTTGCGACTGCTCATAATAAACACGTGCCTGAGCCGTATCTGCCTTATTTAGTTGTGCATTTGTTTCTATGCAAACAAGAAAAAAGAATAGAAAACCACAGATGATTTTATAATAGCGCATCAAGAATGTTGATTAAACTTGATTGTATATTTTCTAAATGGAAGTTGCCTGCCAGGATTTCTTCTTTAGATTGAACATAAGTTCCTGAAAGTAAATCTGAGCCACAATTTGTCAACATTTCATCAATAGCTTTTTCATTGAATTCCATATGGAACTGAAGGGCAATTACTTTTTCATTAAACATAAATGCCTGGTTTTTGCAAGCTTTAGATTCAGCTAAATGAATTGCACCTTTTGGCAAATCAAAGGTTTCTCCATGCCAATGCATAACAGTCAATTCTTTAGATAAATGTTTAAATAGATTTAAGCTTAAAATTTCGTTTTTCCATTCAATCGGGAACCATCCTATTTCTTTCTCTGAATTAGGATAAATTTTTGAGCCTAAAACATTTGCAATCATTTGGGCTCCCAGGCAAATTCCAATAACAACTTTATCACAATCTATTGCCTGTTTTATGAATTCTTTCTCTTTAGAAAGCCATGAATATTTTTCCTCATCGTTTACGCTCATAGAGCCACCCATGATGACGAGCCAATCTATTTCATTAAGGTTTGGAAGGGCAGCTTCTTTGTAAAAATGTGTCGAACTTAATGCAATACTATTCCTAAAAGCCCATTCTTCAATTATGTAGGGACTTTCAAAAGGTTCATGTTGAAAATAGTGAAGTCTCATTCTTAGTATTGAGTATTTAGTAATTCGTATTTAGACTGCTGCAATAGAACTTGATTAGTTTTCTAAATAATAGAAATAGTGTTCGCCTTCTTTAACGAATCCTACTGCGTCGAAAAGATGTTGAGCCGATTGGTTGCTTATTCTTGATTCAATGATGATTCCTAAAGGCGCATTTTCATGGGCAAGCTCCTTACACTTATTTATCAGAGTTTTTGCAATACCCTGTTTTCTATAATCATCCTTTACATAAAGATCGTGTAATACCCAAAACTTTTTTAATGTAACTGATGAAAAGGTTGCATAAAGTTGAGCGAATCCTATTCCATTCTTTTCATCTTTGTTATTCTCGTAAACCAAAAACATAACAGACTCATTTTTATCAAGTCTCTCTGTCAAGTATATTCTGGCCGCTTCAATTTCTGAAGGTTCTTCGTAGAATTGCCGATAGCCATCGAATAATGGCAGGATCAAGGGCAAATCGCTACTTGTTGCTCTTATAATTTCCATTTTGCAAAATTAGGATTTATGATTGACTCTTGATTCCTAATCCTTTATATTTTGTTGAAATAATACGGGTTGAAGGAAATCAGATACTTTTTTATAAGTATTAAACATACTGTGAAGTTGTTCACTTTCCATCAATGCTAATTCCTTAAATTGGATGTATTTAATTTCCGAAATTATTTGATTTTCAGGAGACATTTCAGGATCAGAACCCATTTTTAATTCTCCTTCCAAAACGGTTACTTTAAAAAATAATTCAATAGCGTGTAGTGGAGATTCTAAATATTCGTTCACCAGAATAAGCTCCCCAGTTTCTATTATCAAACCAGTTTCCTCAAGAAATTCTCTTTTTAGGGTTTCTATAATAGTTTCTCCAAATTTCATTCCGCCACCAGGAGGAGCCCAGAGAACACCTTCTTTTCCGATTGAAAGGTGTTTGATTAGTAAGATTGAGTCTTCTTTGAGGCAAACCCCACTTACCCTTATTCTAAGCTGATTTCCAAAAACATTTTCAATTTCTTTTTTGATGTCAGCCATAAAAGCAAATATCCGAAAGATGCTTGTTTAAAAGCACCAATCGGATATTAATATTCATTAAAGTTCTAAAGTAATGTCTGGCCAGCAATCCTGATCAATTCATTATATGTAGGGTTGTTAGTGAAATTTGTAAACACCCTTTGAATCGTTTCCGGATAAGTATCGCCAAAAAAATCCATGCACCAGGCATATAGCTTTCCCGGTTCATCCGTGCTCAATTCAGCGAGAGCCTTACGCAACTCTTTCTCAAATAATAAACTGTCGAAACTTACTTTTTGCAAGATAATTTTCGCGTATTCAAGCATAATTTCTGTTGTTAGTTGAATTTGTACAATTAAATAAACGATTAATACTATTTAATGTTGTTATACTGGTAATTTTTTCTCAATTATAATGCCATAGAAAAATACATGATAAATTGGGAGTAGAATAATTAAATGTTAGACCTCATAGTTTTCATTTTATCTAACAATTAACGCATAATATTACCCCGATATTATTCAGGGGAGTTGTGTATTTTTGTAATATGATTGCGGGAATAGATCTTACTCAAATATTTACAATGGCACGTTCAGCTTCAAGAGAACTGAATATGCTTAATGATCAGGTAATTAACAAAATTTTAATTGCTTTGTCGAAGGCCTTGCTTGAAAATTCTACTTACATTCTTTCTGAAAACGCAAAGGATTTAGCCAGAATGGATATAACTGATCCGAAGTATGATCGTTTGCTTTTGACTCAAAAGCGATTGGAGGATATTTCGAAAGACATCATTAACGTAAGCAATCTTACATCACCACTAGGAAAAATAACTGATGAGAGTGTAAGGCCAAATGGGTTATCAATTAAAAGGATCACCGTTCCACTTGGTGTAATCGGGATTATCTATGAGGCAAGGCCAAATGTAACGTTCGATGTTTTTTCGCTGTGTTTTAAATCGGGCAATGTTGCGGTTTTAAAGGGCGGAAGTGATGCGGAGTTTTCAAACATTGCTATCACAAGTATTATTAAGGAAGTTTTAAGGCACCATCAGTTAAACCAAAACTTTGTAACACTTTTGCCTTCAGATAGAAGTGCTACAGAAGCTTTGCTTAATGCCAAAGAGTTTGTGGATGTGATTATACCACGGGGCAGCCAGGGATTAATAAATTATGTTCGCGACAATTCTAAAGTGCCTGTAATTGAAACAGGAGCTGGGATAGTTCATATTTATTTTGATAAAACAGGAAATCGGGAAAAAGCTTCAGCCATTATTAATAATTCAAAAACAAGAAGAGTAAGTGTTTGTAACGCTTTAGATTGTTTGTTAATACATGAAGATCGAGTTCAGGACCTTCATCATTTAACCGGGTTGTTGCAAAATTCAAATGTTATCATTTTCGCCGATGATAAAAGTTTTGCCGAATTGAAAGGAAAGTATCCGGAGAATCTTTTGTTTAAAGCCACACAGGAGCATTTTGGAACCGAATTCCTAGACTACAAACTAGCTATAAAAACTGTAAAAAATATAGATGAAGCATTGGAACATATTGCTCAATACAGTTCAAAACACAGTGAAACAATTTTATCTGAAAATCAGGAAAACATAGAAAAATTTCAAAAGAGTGTTGATGCTGCTGTAGTATATGCTAATGTATCAACCGCATTTACAGATGGAGCACAATTCGGATTAGGAGCTGAAATTGGGATTAGTACCCAGAAACTTCACGCCAGAGGACCAATGGCTTTGGCAGAACTTTGTAGTTATAAATGGATAGTGACTGGTGATGGCCAGATTAGGCAATA
>JACMRH010000049.1 GCA_014376535.1 Cytophagales bacterium
AAAACTGCTTTCACTATGGTAGATTTCTTCAAAGCGATGAGGAGCACTGATACACGTGACCAAAACCTTCCATTTTTTGATACCCGCCCAACTACCAATGTTTATGGCGGCTGGAAAGATGCAACAGGTGATCCTGGCAAACATATGTCACATCTCTCCTATGCTAATTTTTTTAATCCTCAACAAATTCCTTTCGTTTCTTGGAGTTTACTGAAATCATATGAGTTGAACAAAAACCTTTTTGCAACAAAAGCAACTGATTTGTTAAATGAAGCTGCATGGGGTGCAGATTATATTATGCGTAATGTTGACGCAGCCGGATACCTATACATTGCTATTTTCGATGATTGGGGTGGAAGTAATAATAGACAAATTTGTGAATGGGGGGCTCCTGGGAATGATGCAGGGAGATCAGCAAATTACCAAGCAGCCATGCGTGAAGGGGCAGGAATAGCCATCGCTGCCCTTGCAAAATCATCTAAAATGAACCTTGCAGCTGGAACCAATACAGCTGCAAATTATTTAGCAGCAGCAGAAAAGCTTTACAATCACTTAAAATCACCAGGAACCGGATTTAAAACCAAAAATATTCAATACTGTAATGACCATAAAGAGAACCTGATAGATTGGTATTGCGGACTGTTAGCTTCAACAGAGCTATATAAAGCCACAAATAACACTACTTACCTTGTAGACTCAAGAGTATTTCTGGACAAAATTATTGCAGTTCAGAATCCTCAGGGTTGGCTGTCCAGCGACAGTGCCAAACTTCGCCCATATTATCATGCTGCTGATGAAGGTCTTCCTGTAATGGCTGCAGTTGAACTTGCTTCAATTGACCCTCAGTCGGTTACAAAAATAAACACCTTTCTTTCGGCTTGGATTAAATGGTATGTTAATGTTACCAGGGAAGTAACAAACCCCTTTAATTACGTTAGGCAATTGCAAAGTGCTTATGTAGATCCATCAGGTCTTCAAGCTGCTAAAACTGCCTTTTTCCTTCCTCACAAAAATGAAACAGGTTATTGGTGGCAAGGTGAAAATGCCAGGTTAAATAGTATGGCAACTGCATTGGTACTTGCAAAAAGACAGATTACAAAAAATTATAATTTCAATACTGACAGCATCTCAATGCTTGCTGAAGCCCAAATTGATTGGGTGGCGGGTAAAAATCCCTTTGGCATATGCATGTTACATAATTTTGGAGTTCAAAACTACCCTGCTTATGGAAGTAAAATAAATATTACAGGTGGAATTTGTAACGGAATTACCTCAGACGATTTGACAGAAACAGACATATCATCAATGCCTTATGATAATAATGGAGCTACTGCATGGCAAAACTGGAGATGGATTGAACAATGGCTGCCACATAATGCCTGGTGGTTAATGTCAGTTGCGACCATTAGCAATAATTTAAATAATCCCTATATTGATTGCAATGGAGTTTCAGGAGGTGAGGCTTTTAAAGATTCTTGTGGAAAATGTGTTGGAGGAACTACTGGCTTTGCCCCGATTCTTTCAAAAGCAAACTGTTCGGTTACAGGTCTAGAGGATTATGAAGATGTAAATCAGGCATTTGCAGTATTTCCAAATCCTGCGAATGAGTCCGTAATAATTCAAAATAATATCTGCAATCTTTTCGACATAAAAGTATTGGACATGCAGGGAAACGAAGTTTTTAGCGAAGTAAACTTCTATAACGGAAACGCAATCAATACATCCAAATTCAAACCAGGAATTTATTCAGTAGCAATAAGGTATGAGAATCAGGTAAAAAAAGTGAAATTTGCTGTTGTAAGATAAAATCACTCTTTATGCAACAGTACCATGACCTAATGCGCCATATTCTTTCAGATGGTGTAAAAAAAGAAGACCGTACAGGTACTGGAACTATCAGTGTTTTTGGTTATCAGATGCGTTTTGACCTTGCAAAAGGCTTTCCATTGGTTACCACGAAAAAGCTGCATACAAAATCAATCATTCATGAGTTGCTATGGTTTCTTCAGGGAGAAACAAATGTCAAATACCTGAAAGACAACGGTGTTAGCATTTGGAATGAATGGGCTGATGAAAATGGAGAGCTCGGACCTGTCTATGGTTCACAATGGAGAAGCTGGAAAGGTGCGAATGGTGAAACAATTGACCAGATAACACAGGTAATCAATCAGATAAAGAAAAATCCAGATTCAAGAAGATTAATCGTAAGTGCCTGGAATGTGGCGGACGTAAATAAGATGGCGCTA
>JACMRH010000050.1 GCA_014376535.1 Cytophagales bacterium
CGATTTTATTTCTTTCCTGTGTTTTTCCGTATCAGGACAATCCCAACAACCTTTACCAGAATTCCACTGGCAATAAGGTAATTCTTTAAGAAAGTCAACATGATCTTTTTGATATTTTAAGTATAGATGTAAGTTGGAATTGGAAGTTTTTACTATTCTCAACAAACCACAATCAGTAATTAAATTTTGCTTTTTAGATATTGGAGTTTGTGAGGGCTTATTTTTAAAAACAAGGAGCGAACCTAGCCTGTGTTGTATTGTTTCAACAGTATCCGGATGGTTTGGCACGCTCCAGCATTTACGCTCTTTATCAAAAAAGATTCCTTTTATGGTTTGCAAAAAGCGGATTACTTCTTCATTGGACTTCATAAAAAGCAGAATTCTTTTACCATAATAGGTGGCAGTAATTTCGTTACTCTTGGGTATTGCAATGTCTTGCTCTCCGGTAACAGGTTCGGATTGCGCCGCTTGCACAGGAGTTTCTTTTTCCAGCCCAGGAAAAAGTTCTTTCAATTTAGAATAAGCTTCCCGCGTGTAGGGAACATGCCAGGCACCATGAGAGTGGCTCCAGCGGGAATCTTCTATCTGACGCAACAAACAAATAGTTTGTTCATTGTAAGAAAATTCTATCTTAATTCTTTCCTCTTTTTTGTGTGTGATCTTTGTAACCTTCATAGTTCTAGTTGTGTAAATATCCTGAAAATAGGACGATTTACGAAATAGTAATACCCTTAAATAATTAAGAATCAGTAATTGACAATCCATTTGGGAAAGTTAGTCAATACTACCACCTCCAATTATTCGCGTTGAAAACGATAACCCATTTATATGAGGGACTTTAACTGATTGTGATTATTTTTTTACAGGCTAAATACGGTCAAAATAAAAAAATGCTAAAATTTAAATTATCCTTAAAATTTATTTTTTCTATTTACTTTAATGATTGGTCATCCTTCTCATTACATTTCCCATAATTTTTATTTTTTTTCAACGTGGAACCATCCTCAAAGAATATACCAATATTTTAGTCAGCAATCCTGGTAATACAGTCGTTTTCTTACCCAAGACTTTTAAAATAGGAACAGCTACCTGATCTGGTTTCAGGGACATAGACATATTCATATTCGCTCTTTTACTAAAACCACTTTCTACCGGACCTGGCGCATCGGCTAACACATCAGCTCCATAAGGTTTTAATTCTTCAGCAATTCCTTCAGCCAGTGTTTGTACATAAGCTTTTGTCACGGCATAAGGTGACCCGTGAAAAGCAACTATAGAACTCAATAAGATAATTACACCACACTTTTGATTTGCAAATTGCTGACTGAAATAATGGGTCAAAAACGTGTACTGACCCTATAAAGCATTTGTACTTACTACATTATCCTGAAAACAATCAAGATTGTAAATAGTGCTGTCGGCAATATTCTGTAAAGCGGTTTCAGTAAGAAAAGCCTGGTGCCCGGTCACAAATACGTTATTTAAGCTGAGCAACTTTGCAAATAGAGGATCTTTTTCCTGTTGTTTTGAATGATCAAAAAAGAACATACCTTTTTCGTTTTCATAAACATCCAATCCCAAATACCCAATTTGTCCATCTATAACACCTTCAATTGCTGCTTTTGTGTCCAACACTCCACCCCTTCCGGTATTGATCAGCATTACACCCATTTTCATTTGATGAATAAGTTCTTTGTTGAACAGGTATTTTGTATCACTATTCAAAGGGATATGGATTGAAATTATATCTGCGGTTTTTACCAGATGTTCTAATGAGCAATACTGCACATTGTAATGATCAATCAAATCCGAGTTTTCAACCTGGTCATGAACAAGGATTTCGCAGCCAAAG
>JACMRH010000466.1 GCA_014376535.1 Cytophagales bacterium
CAATTTAATTGCTCAGCAATTTGCTGAAGTAGGTTTTGCATTTGTAAAATTCAATTTTTCGCATAATGGTACCACACCGGATAACCCGGAAGAATTTGTAGACCTGGAGGCTTATGCTGAAAACAATTACACCATTCAGTTGGACGACCTTGGAAGAGTAATTGACTGGTGTTTTAGTGCCGAAAACCAATACGAAGAAGATATTGATGCCAACAACATTTACTTCTTGGTCATAGTTTGGGCGGCGGACTGGCGATTCTTAAAGCTGCTGAAGACGATCGAATAAAGAAAGTGGTATCCTGGGCGGCTATCAGCGAATGCAAAACTCCATGGGGAAGCTGGGATGCAGAAAAGATGGAAGCTTGGAAACAATCAGGTGTTGCTTATACAACAAACAGTCGTACTAATCAGAATATGCCTTTACGTTACCAATTGTATTTAAATTACGAGCAAAATTTGCAGCGGCTTGATATTAAGAATTCTATAAAGAAATTGAATATTCCAATTTTACTTTGTCATGGTACATTAGATGGATCAGTAACTGTTGACAAAGCCAGGGATTTAAAAGAATGGCAACCCAACGCCAAATTATTCCTGGTTGAGAGCGATCATGTATTTGGTCGTAAACATCCGTGGCTGGAAAGCAATTTACCAGCGCCTATGCAAGCTGTGGTTGATAAAAGCCTGGAGTTTTTAAATGGTTAGTTAATAAATAAGTGGGAAATGCATTCTTTCTTTTGTATGCAAACAAACAAAGTCTAACCGCTTAAAACCTGCCATTTTTTTGCCCTGCATTCAAGCTCATCAACATGCTGCTCCCAGTAATAAAGAAGAGAAGGGTCAAAGTCAGCACCATTTGGCCAAACTAAAGTTTGTACTTCTTCATCAAGCTTTACCTGTTTAAAAAATTCAGCATCGTTTAAAGGACTATACATTTCTCCAAAAAGAACCGGGGCAAGATTAATCGTTTTACGGATATTGTTTTCAAAGACAACTTCAATACTTTGGGGTCCAACAATTGTAAATCTTTTGATATAATGGATTTCGTGATTCATTTTTTCATTTTAACGTAAAGGTTCAATTGGTTCAGGAAGCTTTCCTGATTGTAACCTATCCCAATCATTTTGTAATTCTTCCTGATGAAGTTCAGCCCAGGCTTCTACCAAACGTTTCTGTCTTAGTGGCAAATTACCTGCTAAAGGTTCAACAGGATTAATCCCGAAGACTGCGGCCTGTTTCTGATAATATGCGTGAAAGTGTGGTATACTATGTTGTATCCCAGCTTCCATGTACATACGAATAATAATCCCAAAAAACCTTGATAGCTCTGGCATTGATACAAGTTACTGTATAAAGTTCGAGTATTTATGTTTTGCTGCTACAAGTTAGACTAAGTCTGTATCGGTAAAAAATAATTACTCTTTACCATCGCGGCTGTGCTAATTCGTACAGGTAGAGCATAACAAAATAGTTAGCTGAATAAAATGAGGGCGCAAAACTATCTATTCTTTTTTCCTATAATTAATATTATGTTAAGTAAACACACAAATTCCGTACATCTGTTACGTATTTTTCTTGCCCACGCTACTAGGAAAACAATACTTCGAACATAAAGACTAATATATTACAGTCAAATATTCAAAATGGATTGGACTGCCTCCCTAGTTAAAGAATTACGAGAAACGTGGATTGAATTGAAACAAGACAAATTCATGAAGGGTATTATCAAATTAATAGCACTTCTATTTAGCATTGGTCTTATAATAAACTTAACTGTTTTCGTAGTAAAATCTTTTCGAATTAAGCCCTCCTCATTTATAGGGATACCTAACGGTATTGAACCAGAAATAATAACGAAGACAGTTATTAAACGTGATACAGTTATTGTTTATATTCGTGATACGTTTGATGTTATTGGAAGAGATAAATATGACATTAAGGGGAATCCAAATATAAACACCAGATAAATGAAAGTGTTTCTTGTCCTATTTCTGTGTTTTTATTCTATTTCCACATTCGCTCAAAACAAAAAAAAACCAAAAGTCGTCAGAGACCAATATAATATTAAGGGCAACGCTACTATTAAAGTTTATTACAACACACCTCCTGCAAGCGAAGAGAAACGAAAGGATCTAATTGCAGCTACATCTGGCAATATTGGAAATCAAAAAGATGCTATAATAGTTGATAGTCCCGACCTTCGGATTGGAACTTTAGTTGTGAAGAACGTTCTCGAAACATTTCGATTTGGAGGGGAACCTGTCCATGTACTGCGGGTAATGAGGCATAACAAACAATATCAGGTGTCCATTAGAATCAGGGACTCCAAAGGCGATGAAATAGCGAATGTACTAGGCAGAACATGGCAAATAACAAATACAGATGCTATAGAATACAATAATGATGATAGCGGGTTTGAAATTAGAACAAGTGGACGTGTCATTTTTCAGCTTGATATTAGGAATAGCGTGGTTCACTGTAATGGGATGTTTTGTACTGGCAACGGTTCGTGTAATTTTATAATGCCAGCCTCCCCTATAAGTTGGCCACCAATTAAAAGAGAAGGACCTCAGAGGTTCAATTTACCAAATGAGTTTGTTATAAAGCCCCTATTTATGTACCCACGGTCTAAGTTTTTAGGGGTAAGATATAAGTAGTAAGGAAAGGCCTTCGGTCGTTGTTTGCTAATTATAAAAAAATACAAAACAAACCATAGCGCCCATGCTAACCCACGCGATCGGCCAACGCTTCGTGGAATTTCCTTCTTGGAAACTTAAAAATCCCCCCTATCCACATGCTAACCTGGGTAACATAATACGAGTTATACAAATTTTGAATTACTCTAATGATAAAGAACGGCCTATGCTATTCTTATTTGAGATATGCACTATTTGTTAGGCAATTTCTGCCCTATCAGAATTATGCTCAGTACAACAGTTTAATAAGTATCCCACCTCTCAGGCGGTTAAAATAAAACCCCCGGTAAGACTACCAGGGGTTGCTGAATTTTTTTAATTAAACCAAAAATAAATTTTATGAAACGAACTACATTATAACGGAACAAGCATTAGTTTATTGTACTCATTACCAGCATTCATCTTAGGTATTTTGAGTTCTATTGATTTTATTGCTTTGCAAACGTTTCCTTCACTAAATTGCCGCCTTAC
>JACMRH010000467.1 GCA_014376535.1 Cytophagales bacterium
AACATGGATTCATTTTGCAAGGATTTCATCTTTTTTGGCGCAGCCGCAATCAATTGTAAGGTTTTTTAATGTGGGTATTGGTTCTTTATCATTCTCGCGTACATGGATTGCAGGCCATCCAAATACACCTTTGACAATTCCGTTTTTAGTATGAAGATTAACCCTCATAGAAGGAGCAATTTGCTGATCAGAACCCCCATTTTTTTTAACATATATGTAACCATCATCCGTAATGTGGTTTACAAACCATGAAATTTCATCAGCATGCGCTTCAATAACAACCTTATAAGGCTGCCCTGGGTTTATAACCCCAACTGCAGAACCATAGTTATCAGTTATTTTCTCGTCGATGTATGGTTTTAGGTATTCAAGCCAAAGATGCTGACCACTGGTTTCAAAACCTGTTGGAGAAGCATTGTTAATATAAGATTCTAAGAATTTAAAGCTAGTGTCGTTCATTGTGTAGATTTACTTTGCAAATATAATGTTAACAGCTAAGAACGCTAGGAGAGGATAGCAATTATAGATTAGGTATTTATTACCAATTAATGCGTTTTAATGAAAATTTAAGCAGGTCGTCATTGCAATACCTCAATAACTATTGTAACTTTTAAATTCAATACAACGTTCCTTATAAAATAACTTGTTAAAAGTTAAGTCCATGAAAGAAATCAGAAAGTCTTATTCCGCTGAATCAAATATACTCTTGCTGTCTTACATATTTTTTACAGCATGTTTCTTCTCATATCAAATGTTTGGTGTATCCTTTAAAGATTTATTGGGATGGCATTATGCCTATTTGGGAATGATTTTAATTGGTTTAGCAACTTCTGTCATGGTATTGATAGTATGGGAGGAGATGCTTTTTCCTGTAAAGGCGCACAAAGTAAAAGGAGGCCTCATCTTCAGAAACCATCAGACAAAATTGAAAACACAAATCCTGCTGTATTGTGCAATTCCTGCAATTTTTGTATTCATCTATTTTCAATACGAGGTTAAACTCTTCCAGTTTATTGTATGGGCGCTGATTTGTGCGGTACCTCCTGTTGTAGAAAAATTAGTATCAGGGGTTAACAACTTCAATGATTATTTACAACTAACATCTAAAAACATTGAATACAAAAACAATGAAAAAGAAGGTAAATTTGAAATTAGTGATTTGCAACATGTAGCCATACACAATGAAGCTGATTTGATTTCAAAAAAAATAGAGCTGCTATTAAAGACAAATGAAACTGTGGTCATCGATTTACATGAAATGGAATTGGATGCGTTTTATAACTCAATTGACAATTTTATTAATAAAAAATACCATCATTTGCTAAAGGACCACAAATCATTAGGATTAGCCAACTAATATTTTAGCAAATAAATTAGAGATAGCAATTTCATAAATACGGTTAGTAAAATAACTATTAACAGCATTTATTCAAAACCTGAAAATGGGTAATGGCAACGTGGGAACTTTTATTTGCTATGCATTTTCGGATTGGAAGTATGAAAAGTAGCCAGCTTCTTTAAGTGATATATTTTTTTAGAGTAAGTGATAAAAGCCCTGCATTATGAATTTCTATAGTAAGGGTGAGCCGTATACTTTTCCTTCCCGTTTAATAAATCTTTGTAGTACTTGGTAACTTTTTAATCTGTCTTCGTCTGTGATATAAGTGACTATTGAAGAAGAAATATTATTAGCTGAAGCCTGCAGTAAAGGTATCAGATCGGCTCAGCAGTTCCTTTACAAGAGCTATGCTAAAGTGCTATATTCGATTTTATTCAGGTATTTGCTTGATACCGAGGAATCGCGGGATATGGCTCATGATTGTTTCCTGAAAATATTTGATAAAATTCATTTGTACAAAGGCCAGGGCTCCTTAGAAGGTTGGATGAAACGAGTAGCGGTGAACCACTGCTTATCAGTTTTAAGAACTAAAAATCGGATAAGATTTACAGAATTTTCTGGGCATAATGAAATTGAGCAAGATATAGAAGATGATGGCTTGGAGACTTATCCACAACATTTATCAAAGGAGGATATTTTACGCTGCCTAAATGATTTGCCTGCTGATTACAAAATAGTATTTCAGCTTTATGCCCTTGATGAATTTTCACATAAGGAAATAGGGCAACAACTGGGTATTAAGGAAAATGCCTCCCGTGCAAGATATTTTAGGGCTAAGAAGATGATAAAGGAAAAATTAATGACCGTTGCCGGTAAAGAAAATGGATAAAAAGAAAGATAAATTGGAGAACTGGCTTCAGAATAAACTGGAAGAACAACCTGAGCCAATGAACCTTGATAAAGAATGGCTTCGTATGGAAGATAGTCTTGATGGAAGGGCATTTCTGAAATTCAGATGGAATAGGTTTAACATTTATTACTTGGCAACTTGGTTTGCAACTATGTGTGTGGCGGGCACTGCTTTGTACAGAAGTTATAAAACTGATTACTATTTACCTATGACAACTGGAAACATGCAAGCAGATACAGTTTTTATCAGCAAAACAATTCATGATACAGTTTGGGTTGGCCAGCTTAAAGTGAATAAGGTTATAGAAAGCAGAAATTCTTTTCCATCTGAATCTTCATCCAAATTAGAAAGCCATGTAGAGGATGATCCTCAGCCAGAAATCGTCCCAACTATTGTCGAAATCCCGGTTGTGTCGGAAGAGAAACACAAGGAAATTTCCAGGCCTATCGTTTATCAATACAAACGAGATACCATTTTTAAATTCGATAGTGTTAAAGTTTCAAAAAGGGAATTGAAGAAACTTCGCAAAACCCATTAAGTTTGCCTGACTTCAATCATGATTAGATATTTTTTTCTTTTTTTATGTTTTCTGTTTAACCCTGCATTTGCCCAAGTGGCAGACACTATTCTGGTTGAGAAAGCCCCTTTAATAATTACGCAAAAAATTTATGTGCTGGATACTAATAGCAACATTCAGAAGATCGGACTTTCAGTTGTTATCAATGCAGGAATTGTAAACACAAGAACATTTACTGATGAATTTCGATTTAGCCGTGGTCAATCGTATTCAATCGCTTTGAATTTTGAAAGAAATTTTGATTTCCTCAGGTTCAGAGCAGGAATAGGCCTTGGGCAATACCAAAATGTTAAAACTGATTTAAGTAAATTGACTGTTAATGTCGAAACCCGGGTTATGGATAGTGTTGTGGTTGAAAGGTACTATAAAGTGAAAGATGGAGAAACTACATGGTATGAAATTAAGGAAGGTATAGAAGTCCTTTCATCCAAACAATCTCAAATTACATACGAAAGTCAAAAGAGGACTAGCTATTTTTTCATTCAGATTCCAGTCTCCTTGTCTGTAATTTATAAAGTAAGACAATGGGATTTTGAACTAGGTGCAGATCTGGAATCAAGATATGTCAACTCTTCTTTTAGTTCTGGATTAAACCTGCTTGCGGGCTCACATGTGGGTGTTGGATATTATTTAAAAGAGACATTAAGGCTAAGTTTGAAGCCAAACTTTCTGACGGATTTTAAGAGTACGTCAACACAGTTCAGGAACAATTTCCTGCAAGTTGCATTTGATACTACATTTTTTTGGTAACACTTTACTGTTGGTGCGTCTTCCATATGAAAACCAAAATCAACTATTATGAAAACTAGGTTAATTATTTTTACGGGAATCTTTTTTGCATTCCTATGTCAGGCCCAAATCTCTCTGGTCAATATTAAAATACCAGTTCAGCAGAGAATTGTATTCACTTCTAAAACTTCTCTTTACAGTTTTGATGGAAATGCATTTTACCATTATAAAAAAAATCCGGCGGGTCCCAATTTTTTGACTTTCCTATGTGACACAATACGTTGGGATCAGCAGTATTTGTCACCTACACTTTTTGATCCTTTTGTAAATACTGAATCTTGTCAATTTACCGATTCACTGCATGGGATGATTTTTAGGCCATTTAAGGATAAAACCGGTCACACAGCTCTTCTGAAAACTTCAGATGGTGGCTACACATGGCAGCTGCGATCCGATATTCAGGATACATCCAAAATGTATGGGGGAAGTCTGGCTATGAAGGATTTTGATAATTTTCTTTATCAATCCAAAAACGTCTACCATTTAAGAAATAGAGTCTATAATAAAATCGATATCGATTCACAATCCACGTATAAGATGATATACAAAGAGGGGATTTATGGCATTACAGATATATACAAAAAACTGACTTATATCAGCAAAGATGATGGTCAGACATGGGGAAAATATATTATACCATCTGATACAGGTGTAAAGGGTTATATATATTTCCAGAAACAACATATCATCAGCGGAAAATTATACGTATTCCATATAACAACTCCTTACTCCGCACTGGAAATATCAGCGTTAAGTTATGTAACCGTAATTGACCCATATACTGGAAAAGTAGAACAGCATGCCTACAACAAAAACTTTGAAGACATGTATTTTGATCATAGCGGCAACATGTATTTAACCAGGCAAACATATGCAGCCAGTCATTATATATATGAAATTTATAGAGTAAATGGCAAAACGTTGATAAAGACAAGTTCCTTTAAAATAGATGCACGAGTGGGACATTCCGACCAAGGACAGAATCAGAATATTATACATTTTAATGATTCAACTGTTTTTATGTTTGATCATCCCGATTGTGCCAAATTAGCAAAAAGCCGAGTTATAGTAAGTTCAGATTCTGTAGATATATTCCCTATTACTTCTGGATCTATAGATCCTATAAGTTATCCACACGCATTGACCTTGGACGCTACGAATGGGGACACCATCAGTGATAATTGTTGCTGGTATAATTACCAATCATCATATGAAGGTTTTAAATGGTACGGGAAAAAGATCCGCCAGCCAAAATCAGATTCACTTTATCTTTTGATAAAAACATTAGATGATCCTTATTCGAAATGTGTAATCAAAATTCAATGGGACCAAAAAATTGTTCTGGCTGTTGAAGAAACACCATTAGCTATCAGTCAGATAAGTATGTTTCCCAATCCGGCCACAGATTATTTAGATTTTGCTAATTTAAAACCAGGTTCAGTTTTGGAAGTAGCTGACTTTACAGGTCAGGTTCTATTAAAACATATTTATATTGAAAATGAAAAGTTAGATATCCGATCTTTGAAAGCCGGATCTTATTCCATAAAAATAATGTCTGACAAAAAAACCACCAATAGGTTGATTTTTATTAAAAACTGATGAAATATTTATTATTTATTTTTCATTGCCTTGTGCTGTTCTCCTCAGGAACAGCACAAACTGTTTTATACAATGTTCACAAAGACACCACGCTAAATAAAACGGGAAATCCGTATTTGTTGAATTCTAATATAATAATTGATTCAGGCAAAACTCTGTCCATACAACCAGGAGTAAAAGTGTATGGAAGCAAAAACAAACAGATTATTGTAAAAGGAACATTATTAGTACAGGGATTAAGAACCGATTCTATTCACTTTACAGTAGATCACTCTGACCCGGATCTTAATAACTTTGAGGGAATAAGTATGGTCTCTAATGCATCCGCAAAGTTTTCATTTGTCCACGCCTCATACGCAAAGCACTTTTTAAACTTTAGCGACAGCAGTACAGCAGATATATCAAATTCTGTATTTGATTATAATAAGGTTGGAATAACTACCGGGAAACGAAATAAAATCGCCATTTCTAGTTCACTGTTCCAGAGTAATACTGCAGGGATAGATTCAGTCTTCATATCATCAATAAACTCCTGTACTTTCAACAGGAACTTATTTGGGATAAAATATTCAAATGGCTCTCTCATAAAGGATTGTGTTTTCAGCTCCAATTCTGAAAAGGGCCTTTCTGGATTATATGGAAATGTAGCTGGAAATACTTTTTCTCATAACAATATCGGATTGGAATATTCTCTTGGCCAAAATCTCATTATTTACTCTTCAACCATGGTAACTAATAACAGGCTGGAAAACAATATCATAGGATTAAAAATTATAGGGGAACTGCCTACCGTTGCCATTCAAAATAACTTGTTTTGCAACAATAGTTTGTTCTCAGTATATAACGGAACAAGTTATAGCCCTGACCTAACTAAAAACTGCTGGTGTGGAAACGATTCTTCTCAGGTAAGAGCTGGTATTTACGATTTGTTTTCAGATGTTTCGCGGAAGGCTGGAGTAGTAAATTTCATTCCTTTCCTTAATAATTGTACAGATTTTCTCACTAGATATTCTATTTCAGGCAGGTCTGTTTCCTCTTCTGCACTTCATGCAATCTGGTTGTATAGATCAAATCAGGGAAAGTATTCTCTTCATGACAAATTTATTGGAACATCATCCTTTACATTTTCTAACCTGGAACAAGGAGAATATAAAATCCTATCTATCGGGTTAAATAGTGATAGTTCAGTCAATCAGATATTTACGCCAACTTTCTTCTTTAAAAAATTAACACTTGCATCTGCTCATACAATACTGGCAGATGGGGATATTTTTGATATTGATATTCCATTATTGCCTTCCCAATCATCCTTTCCAAGTTCGCTGTCTTCTTTCAGGATGGAGACCGGTCCAGACGACGAGTTTTTGGTAACCCTCGAGGCAGTCAATGGTTCTACCCAATCAATCTTCTGTAAGGGAGGCCAGACCTTTCATTTACCAATAGAAAATCAAAGGTCCACAATCACTATTTTAAATAAAAATGGAGAAGCTTCTTCAGTAATTACAGATTTAAAAGGTGAAAGAAGATATATCCTATCTATTGAAAATAACAGGGTCAAGGTAAATTTAGTTACAGAGTCATCCAATTCGAAAGGCTTCGAGGAATTTATAGTTTATCCTTCAAGAGCAGAAAATAATATTGAAATATATGTTCAGGATTTTCAGGCAGGAACCTATATTAAAATATACAATAATTCAGGGCAATTAATATCAGAGTTTCAACCATCCCAAAATAACACTCTTATAGATGTTAGTAAATTTCCTCAAGGACTTTATTCAACGTTGCTTGTAAGTAATGGCTCAAAGTTTGTGCGCCATTTTGTGAAAGATTAAGCTATTGTAAATCTTTTTA
>JACMRH010000468.1 GCA_014376535.1 Cytophagales bacterium
TAAATGATAATTATTTTAGTGTTTATTTAGGTAATTCCCCAAAACTCTTGGTCCGCAATGACCAAAAAAAAGACCCAACTATTTACATAATTGGGTCTTTAGTAATATTAATGTTTTAGAATTTACTCAGAACTTCCGGAAGCTTTTTCAGCTTTCGATTTCTTGATTTTCAAAGTCAGCACTTCAGATTTTTCTTCATGGTCTGCCAATATGGTACAACCATCCTTTGCTTCGCCTTTCAGGATTTCCTCTGCGATAGGGTCTTCCAGGTATTTCTGGATAGCTCTGTTCAATGGCCTAGCTCCATACTGCTCATCATATCCTTTTTCAGCAAGAAAATCTTTGGCTTTATCTGTCAGCTCAATATTAATATTCAGGTCGTTGATCCTTTTAAATAAATGGCCAAGGCTGATATCAATAATTTTGTGAACATCTTTTCTTTCCAATGAATTGAACACGATCACATCGTCCAGACGGTTCAGAAACTCCGGTGAGAATGCTTTTTTAAGGGCGTTCTGGATGGTACTTTTCATGATATCATCCATGTTCTCATTCCTTGATTTGGTAGAGAAACCAATTCCTGCTCCAAAATCTTTCAAATCACGAACACCAATGTTAGATGTCATGATAATGATTGTGTTACGAAAATCTACTCTGCGGCCTAAACCATCAGTTAAGATACCATCGTCTAATACTTGCAACAAGATGTTGAATACATCAGGGTGAGCTTTTTCGATCTCATCCAGCAAGATTACACTATACGGTTTTCTGCGGATTTTCTCAGTCAATTGTCCACCTTCTTCATATCCAACATATCCCGGAGGCGCTCCAACAAGGCGAGAGATAGAGAATTTCTCCATGTACTCACTCATGTCAATTCGAACCAATGCATCTTCTTTGTCGAACAGGTACGAAGCCAAAGCTTTTGCAAGCTCAGTTTTACCTACCCCTGTCGGGCCAAGGAATATGAAGGAACCAATAGGTTTTTTAGGATCTTTCAATCCCACCCTTGTTCTCTGGATTGCTTTTGATAATTTCTCAATTGCCTCGTTCTGTCCGATGATCCTGGCTTTGAGGTCATCTTTCATAGCAAGCAATTTGGTGCCTTCGTTCTGTCCGATACGGCTTACAGGAATCCCGGTCATCATCGCAATTACTTCTGCAATGTTTTCTTCTTTCACATTGTAGCGTTTCAGCTTGGTTTCTTCTTCCCAGCGAAGTTTGGCAATATCCAGTTGTTCGATCAGCTTCTTCTCAGTATCTCTGAGTTTGGCTGCTTCTTCATATTTCTGGCTTTTTACAACTTTATTTTTCTCCTTTTTAATATTTTCAATCTGCTCTTCCAGTTTCAGGATATCACCCGGAACATTGATGTTGTTGATGTGAACCCTTGCACCGGCTTCATCCAATACGTCAATGGCTTTGTCTGGTAAGAACCTGTCGCTGATATACCTGTCAGACATTTTTACGCAAGCCTCAATTGCATCTGTAGTATAATTTACGTGATGGTGGTCTTCGTATTTGTCTTTGATATTCGCCAAAATCTGGATAGTTTCTTCTACAGTCGTAGCTTCAATCATCACCATTTGGAACCTACGGGCCAAAGCACCGTCTTTCTCTATATACTGACGATATTCATCCAGAGTAGTAGCTCCGATGCATTGTATTTCGCCCCTTGCCAAAGCAGGTTTGAACATGTTTGATGCGTCTAAAGAGCCGGAAGCTCCGCCAGCACCTACAATGGTATGGATCTCATCTATGAAAAGAATCACATCCGGAGATTTCTCAAGCTCGTTCATTACTGCTTTCATTCTTTCTTCGAACTGGCCACGGTATTTTGTACCGGCAACCAATGAAGCTAAGTCTAGTGTAATTACACGTTTGCCGAATAAAACCCTTGATACTTTTTTCTGAATAATTCTCAACGCCAAACCTTCAGCGATGGCAGTTTTACCAACACCTGGTTCACCAATAAGAATTGGATTGTTTTTCTTGCGTCGGCTCAGGATCTGGGCTACACGCTCTATCTCTTTTTCACGGCCTACGATAGGGTCTAATTTCCCGTCTTCAGCAAGCCTTGTTAAATCACGGCCAAAATTATCTAAAACTGGAGTTCTGGATTTTTCTGAACCTGGTTTTTGTGCTTCTCTACCCGCAGCACCTGCAGATCCGAAAAGTTTAGAATTGTCATCATCGCCATCATCAGTATCTGAAGATGCCGTTGGGTTTTGTGAATGGAATTCCAGTAATTCTTTCACAACGTCGTAATTGACATCGTATTTCCCTAAAATCTGGGAGGGAACATTGTTAGTATCTCTCAAAATTGATAAAAGTAAATGCTCTGTTCCAACCAGTTCGCTTTTAAACATTTTAGCTTCCAGATAGGTCACTTTCAATGTTTTTTCTGACTGGCGGGTAAGAGGAATGTGAGTTAAATTTTTGATGTTAACTGTATGACCTGCAGTAGATTTGGTTGCATGTTCCATCGTCAGGCGCAAGTCCTCTATTGGCACACCGAGCTTTTTGAGCAAAGATATGGCCACTCCTTCCCCCTCGCGAATCATACCGAGGATAATGTGTTCAAGTCCGATGAAGTCGTGTCCCAACCTCATGGCCTCTTCGCGGCTCAAGGAAATTACTTCTTTGACCCTGTTTGAAAACTTTGCTTCCATATTGCTGTCCTTGGCCATATCATTCCTAAATATAAGATTTGGATTATTAACTTCAAATTCTAAGCTTAAATTCTATACTTAAATTAGCATTTGGTTAATAATACTTTAACACTATAATTCTAATTTTAGTGCCAGTTTTTCTAAGACTCCTTTAACCGACACTTTGTCATTCAGTTTATTGGCCTTTTCCCGGGTACTTCGAAGAAATTGACGGTATTCTATTGAATCAGCATGAAAAGGCTTATGACCTATTGAAGCCAGAAGTTCTGCTATTTCCTTATTTAACTCTATCGTGTTTTTAGAGAAAAAAGTTTCACTAAACCGCTCCCAAATGTAATTTTCTGCCTGAGGTGTAGGATGAATCATGTCTTCTTTATAGAAACGGTAATCTCTTAGATCATCCATCATAATTTCATAGGCAGGGAAGTAGGCAATTCTGTCAGGATACTTTTCCATTAGCTGCCAGGTAGCCAGTCTCAAGATAGATTTACTTACCGTATTTAATTCCAAGGTATCTTTAATATGTCTGACAGGGCTAATGCTCAGTATTATTTTAGATTTTGGATTTGTAATATTCAGATAAGTTAACAGCTTTTCTAGTTCAACTACTATTTCATCAGCTGAAAGCATCCTTTTTGTAAAAAGATGAGATGGCATTTTATGACAATTAGCAACAGGTACGTTTCCTTCTTTCAAAAAATAAACAAATGCAGTCCCCAATGTAATGATCAGGTAATCAGCTGATTTTATGTCGTTATTTTTTCTTTCAACAACTGATTTAATTTTTGTTTCCAGGTCAGCCTTACTATTTCCATTTAATTCTGAATGATAATTAAAATGAAAATATCTGCCGTTCTGATTGATGATTTTATCATCCTCCTTGGAAAAAGGCACTATCAGGTTTTGGACAATATTTAAAGGATTGTAAATAATACCGAATGGATTTCCAGAAACTTTAAATTCATTTTCAGATAGTTTTGTACTGATGCAATCTGCAAAGCAGGACCCGATACTTAAAATAAAATCCTCATGAGAAATTTCCCATGAGGATTTTTTGGATTGAAATAGTGTTCTAAATACCATTGACAAATTTATCCTCTCACCTTCCCCTCTCCAAAAGAGAGGGGCAATTTAGTTAAGCAGGAGAAGAAATATGTTTAAGGAACTCGTTTTTAAAACTGTCTTCTTTGAATTTTCCGAAATATTGAGAAGTAATGGTTCTGCTCGTAATGTCACTGATGCCCCTGGAGGAAACACACAAGTGTGATGCATCTATCACTACTGCAACACTTTCAGAGTTTAAAGCATCTTTCAGTTCGTTTGCAATCTGAACAGTCAAGCGTTCCTGAACCTGTGGCCTTTTGGCAAAGTGCTGAACAATCCTGTTTATTTTAGAAAGGCCGATAACCTGGCCGGAAGAAATGTAAGCACAATGTGCACGGCCAATTATAGGCACAAAATGATGTTCGCAATTTGAATAGAATGTGATGTCTTTTTCAACAAGCATTTGGTCATACTTGTATTTATTGTCAAATAGCTTGATTTTTGGTTTATTTGCAGGGTTCAAGCCACTGAAAATTTCTTTTACATACATCTTTGCAACCCTTTGCGGGGTTCCTTTTAAACTGTCGTCATTCAAATCAAGACCAAGCAAAAGCATGATTTCTTTAAAATGTTTGGAAATCAATTCCATTTTAAGTTCATCACCCATTTCGAAAGCATCATCTCTTATTGGAGTATCGTACGAAGATCCTAGGTGATCGTTCCCGATTTCTTCCATATCGAAGTCAGTCAGCTGCAGGGTACTCGACAAAATTTCTTTCTGTTTCATAAAGCCAAACTTTAAACGTGTATTTTTTGTCCAGTTGTTTTGAAAGAATATCCCACACCACCACTGCAATGTTTTCAGCTGTCGGATTGAGGTTTTTAAATTCTTCAGTATCTAAATTCAGGTTCCGGTGATCAAATTTATTCAAAATAAACTCCTTGATCACATCGCTCAAAACTTTCATGTCAATTACATACCCTGTAATTGGATCTACTTCTCCCGTCACCCTTACGACTAATTCATAATTATGCCCATGGAAATTTTCGTTATTACACTTTCCAAAAACCGTTTTATTCTCAAGATCGTTCAAGCTATTTGAGTGTAGCCTGTGAGCAGCATTAAAATGTTCTTTGCGATAAACTGAAACCCTCATATAAATGTAAACATGTCTCGAAGTATTTTTGTTTAAGATTTACTTAAATAAATTAAACAAACTTGTAATTTCTATTGTGAACTTACAGAAAACAAAATAAAACAACGTCAGGTTTCAATTACTAAAAAATTAACCTGTTGTTCTTAGAAACGTTATGATAATTGATCTTAGTTGAGATTTATATATTTGCAAACTTAAACAGCCACTTAGATGAATTATTTTTCTGTAATCTTATCAATTTTCTTATTTTCCAATTGCTGGTCTCAGACGTCAAAGTCTATATTAAAAAAGTATCCTATAGAAGTCCAGAAAATCATTAAAGAAGAAAATGGTATTTTTCGGGGAAGTGATTTTGGAGATACAAAAGCCATGATCAAATCAAGAGAGATTGTAACCTTGCAAGGAGAGTCTGATTCGACATTGACATATACGATAAGCATTGATTCAGACGATTCTGCGGATTTAGTATATTATATGGATAAAACCGAAAAAGCTAAAAGCTTTGCAATCATTTTTATTTTGCAAGATGTAAACCAAGAGAAAAACCTGAAAATCTATCTCACAAAGTATTACAATGAAAAGTTTGGGGCTTTTGAAGTGATAAATGAAGAAGATGAGCTTTGGGCTAGTAAAGAAGGTTATTTTGTAGAAATGAAAGACACTAGCGATGAAGCAGGGATGGAAATTGAAATCGTTTATTTTAAAAAATAATAATTTGCTTAAGGCAATTAAGAAACCTATTTTTGCAGCCCTAATTCAGGCGACGTAGTTCAACGGATAGAATAGGTGTTTCCTAAACACTAGATGTGGGTTCGATTCCCGCCGTGGCCACAATTATTTGAACATCCCACATTTTTTAAAATCTGTCTAAAGCATCTTTCAGATTAATTAAACTTTCTATAGTTAAATACCGTGGTATGAATTAATTATGAGTTCAATTACTTCTGGTATCTACAGTATTAGCTGTTTTGAAATTGTAAAAAATCTTACATAGCAGGAGATTTAATTCAGCAAACAATCTTTTTGGCTTCTAGGAATAGGTGAATTTTAAGGTTAAATTAATAATAACCTTAATAACGAATCAATACTATGAAATCATCATCCCTATCTGTTCTTTCACATCAGGTATTTAAGTGGTTATTATTCATACTTGCTGGAATAACTTTTTTTTTAATATTCTTAAGTTTAGATAAAGAAATTACCCAACGAAATATTTACATCTTAATTTCGTTTTTTGTCACTTTGATTTTTACTATTTTTTATCTCTATGTCAATCTCTGGCGGCCATTGCATCTTTTTGATATAAAGGCAATACAGAATAACGATACTACCCTCAAATCTCTGAAGGAGTTAAAGGAATTCAGGATTGATGCAGGAGGTCTAATTCTTCAAAGAACTACCGATTTAGTAATTCAACTTTCTGAAAATATTCACAATGCGACTGATTTTATTGAAGATATCGAAAAAGGAAAATTGACAACTTCCTACAAAGGTATTGATAGTACTCAAAGCGATTCAAATATGCTTGCTAAAGCTTTGCTGAGCATGCGGGAGCAAATGCATTCCATAACAGAAAAGGAAAAGGAAAGAAACTGGATTACAGAAGGTCTTGCCAGGTTTTCAGATATTCTTCGTCATGGAAATTCAGAAGCTGCCCAACTGTATGACAATATCCTTATCAACGTAGTAAAATATATAGAAGCAAATCAGGGTGGTTTATACATTATAGAAGAAAAAGAGGATAGTGAAAAATATTTTGAGCTTGTTTCATTTTATGCCTTCAACCGAAAAAAATACATTACAAAAACATTTCACATTCAGGAAGGTCTTATTGGACAATCTTATTTGGAAAAGGATATTATTTACCTTACTGATATTCCGCAGAACTACGTAACCATCACTTCAGGAGTAGGAGAGGCGTCACCAACTTGTATATTGATTGTACCTCTAAAAATAAATGAAGATGTGATCGGGGTTATAGAGATAGCTGCGTTTTCGAATTTACCTTCTTTTAAAATTGAATTTCTGACTAAGCTTGCTGAGAATATTGCCGCCTCAATATCAGGAATCCAGGTTGCACAAAAAACTAAAAAACTTCTGGAAGAATCTCGCTGGCAAGGCGAACAAATGCGAAATCAGGAAGAAGAGCTGCGTCAGAACCTGGAAGAGCTAAGTGCGACACAGGAAGAAATGATCCGGAATGAAAAAGGTCATTTAGCAGAAATAGTAAGGTTACGCCAGCTTCATGAACAAAACCTAAAGGAAGCGCAGAATCAAACAGATGAGCTTCAGGAAGCGCAGGAAACCACTCAAAAGCTAATGGAGGAAATACAAACTTCACAGGAATCTATTAAAAGAGATTATCAAAACCTGTTTGAGCGTTTTAATAGTTTCAATATAGAGTCAAAATTCGATCAGTTAACCTCTATCCGAAGTACCAAAAAACGGAATATTGAGGATTATTTTAATATCATTCGTAATCAGATGATGACCTATTCTGAGAATAAAATGATAGTGGATGCAATGAAAGCTTTCAAAAAAGCTTTTGCTGATATTGGAGGCCATATCAAAGCAGATGAATTGGAAAGCATGCAAAACCATGTGAAAGAATATTACGAAATCGAATTTCTTACCAGGTTAAATATCAACAAAGAAGAACCGGAGAAAATAGAAAAGTTCTGGGAAGCAGATCCGAAAACTGTTTATATGCAATACCAGTATATCTCTAATAATGAAAACGAAACAGGCAAGAAGCACCTGTTAAACTCACCAAAAGACGGTAGTCAATATGCAGAACAACATGCAGTTTACCATCCTATTATCAGAAACTTTCTTCTTACGTTTGGCTACTATGATATATTTCTGGTCGACAATGAAACGGGCCACATTATATACAGTGTATTCAAAGAGGTAGATTATACAACTAGTTTATTAACAGGTCCTTATAAGAACACTAACTTCGCCCATGTATTCCGGGAAGCCCGAAATGCGAAGGAAAAGGAATTTATAAAACTAGTGGATTTTGAACCATACGACCCTTCCTATACCGCACCAGCTTCATTTATAGCTACACCTATTTTTGATGGTGAAGTTAAAATAGGGGTTTTAGTTTTTCAAATGCCTGTTGATAAAATTAACTCAATCATGACAGGGGACAAAAAATGGAAAGAAGATGGTTTAGGGAATTCCGGTGAAACTTATCTGGTGGGTGATGACTATAAAATGCGGAGCATGAGCCGTTTTCTTATTGAAGATCCTGTAGGCTATTTTAATGAATTACAAAGAATTGGCTACAATGAAAGCCTTCAAAAAAAGATCAGGCATCTTAATACCACTATTCTTTTGCAGGATGTTAAAACAGAAGCGGTTATTAGCGCACTTAGAGGCAATACTGATAAAAAGATTGTACTTGATTATCGTGGAATAAGCGTATTAAGTGCCTTTTCTAAATTGAATATTCAGGATGTGAATTGGGTTATTTGTTCAGATATTGATGAAGAAGAAGTTGTTGAATCAATTTCTTATTTGAAGCAGATGGAAATTGTGAATTGAAGATTGAATGTCATTCATACATTGAAATAGCTTCTAAGCGGTTTCTGAAGCGTTTTCAACAAAAGAGAAAAACTTGGTGTATTTAATAGAAATATGAATAAAATGACTGTTATTATGATAAACTAGAAATTACCATGATTATCAAAATCAACTGCCAGGTTTATAAATAATACATTACAGGGAATTTAAAAGGGCTACCATTAAGGAAGCCCTTTTAAACTTGTAACAACTAATAAAGCTTTTATTTTTTTATAACTTTAAAAGTTCCTGAGTTTGTTTTAATATAAAACACTCCAGCATTAACTGTACTTAAATCAATTGAAGTACCTTCTCCAGATGCAATTGAATTTCCAAAAATATCATTCACAAACCATTTAGAAGATTTTTGTAAAGTGATTAAACCTTCTGTTGGGTTTGGATATATGCCATTTTTAAAAGTAATCTCTTCATCGGAAGATAGTGATGTTATAGTACCATTATATAAATAAGTCACCTCTGCTTGTGAGAGCGCTTTGGTAAAATAACTTAAATCATCTAAAGCCCCTTTGTAATTGAGTGCTGATGTTAAAGATCCGATTTGTACTTCTGTGCCTGTCCATAGTGGTTGTGACGTTGTAGTTCTGCTGGCAGTCAAAATATTATTATTATATATTTTTTGTGTTGTACCATCGTATACTGCCACAATATGATACCAACTCCCTGCTACAGATGCGTTTGGTTCTGTGAGCACATTGTATGAATTGGCACTTGGTGCAAACTGGGTACCAAATTGATCATCAGCGGAATAGGTCACTGCGAAATCTCTTGATGGATTTGCTTTGGTAAAAATGAAATAGGAACTAGTATTGGCATTAGTTTCTGGCTTTGCCCATAAAGATATTGAGTATGGGCCAGTACTGTTGAAAGGTGCAATCGTGTTTACGTCAATGTTTGATCTTCCGTTAAAATAGGCCGCTTTGTTAGGTGCTCCTTTTCGGTCAGCAACAAATGTTACACCATTATTTGTAACTGAAATGGGTGTTGTTGAAGTTGGATTAACATTTCCATCAAATAACCAGGCGGCTACAATTGATTGTGAAAAGGTGCAGATTGCACTTAATGAAATTAATGCAGGAATTAAAAGTAAGCTTTTTTTCATTGTTGTTAAATTTTGAATTTAACAACGATAGTCTATTTATTTCACATAAAAAAACATATGTAAATTGTAGGTCTTAGTTGTTTCGATGAAGAAAGAGGTGCTAGAATCCATTTCTTCCCTGAACAAATTGAAATGTGAATTGATAGATGCTAAGCTTAATACTTAGTGTTATTTAAATCTCTGGAACAGAATTTATTCAACCACCAATTTTTGAATTTGGTCATTTAACTTAATCAAATATACAGGACCATTAAATTCTGACAGATTTATTTGATTGCTATTGCCGGATCTTAGTTCCATTCCTAGTAACGAATATACTTTCCAACTTGCTGATTGTGATAAATTAAACACACCGTCTTTGCTTGGATTGGGGTAAATATTAAGTTTTGAAGATAAATTCGGATCAAAATAATTATCATCTACAGCAGTTACTGCTCCGGCGGGAAAATCGCCGAGACTTATTTCGTCTAGCTGAATTGTTTTAGAATTGGCCGTAAAGCTGCTCTCACAAGTACGAATTATAATTTTGCTAACCTGATCTATTTGTGAAACTGCAGTGGGTAAATTAAATTTTAGATAACCGTTGTCGCTTGTAATTGATCCTATTTTAATCTCGTTTGCAACAGATAAATCTTTTATAAAAACATCACTGCCCAACAACCCTGTCGAGTTGATATTTAGCTGAGAAATACCCTCCCAGTTTTGCACATCCATGTTTAAGGAATAATCAACGCAAGCATCCTGATTGCCTTTTTTTGTAATTGTATAACTGTCTTTTCCTATTGAGTTATTAATGGGGCTAACACTTACATTCAAAGGATTGGCTATTAAATCGCCTCTTGTATCTCTGACAGGAAAATCTGAAATAATTACCCGTTCATTGTCTCCATTTGCACAATCATTATATAAGCAAAAGAATATATTTTCAATCACATTGGCAGACTGATAACTTGAAAACTCTGGTGCGATGTATTTAACAAATACGGTACCGTTTTCCCAGGTGTATGCAGACTTAAGGGCCAATTTTAATGCAGCTTTATCAGCTACTTTTGAAAAAGGTTTTTTATTGGCATTAAGTGCCAGTTCTCCATAATTTAACTCATTGCCTGTATAAACTTTTATACTGTTCGGCACATTGGGTATTTCGTATTGCAAAGTATCGTTCCCATCCATGCTGTATATGGCAGATTGCATGCTGCTTGCTATCCGTTCTTTGAACATCAACCGGTAGGTATAGTTTTTGTTTAAGATGGGTGAAATCGGGAAACCTGAAATACTTGCCAAATCACCATATTGTGGCCCATCAGACCTGATGATTTTAGTGAATTTAGGACGTGTATTCCCATTATTTGTATGGTCGCTGTTGTGAAATTCAAGGTAACCAAATTTTAAAGATCCATACCTGGTATTGCCAGATGAAGTTATAGGCATAGTAGATTCATCATACATAATAGGAATATTTCTCATTATAGAAACGCCCGCCCCTTTGTTAAAAAACTTCCCATCATGGTCACGGATTGTTGCAGCAACCCAAACAGAATTCGAATCACCTTGCTTGCTTACCATGTTAACATATTTGGCAGCGGGTGCAACAGTTGTATTAGTTAAGGAATGCCCTGTAAACTTCAAATTTCCACCCCACTGATCAAATAAACTTATTTTATCGTTGGCAACAGACCCGAAAAGTAATGAGTCCCCGCCAAAATGTGAGTTAGTAATAATCGTAGGGCCATCATAAAGAACATGATCAGCATTCGTGCCAGAACCTATATTTGGAGTTTGTGGATGTAAAGTATAATTTTTAGATGTTGAAACCCATAAAGATGAATCGATAAAAGTTTTCCATGTTGAAGCCTCACCAATTCTATTGTCGGCAATAATCATATTTTTAAATATGGCAGCTTTGTCATCACCTGTCCTGGTACGCATATATCCACCTAATGCATTTTTATACATTAGTAAATTACGTACAGTTGGGAGAGAATTTGCAGGTGGATCAATGCCAAAATTTAGGTCTATCAATTGTTGAGGCTCTTCTGTACTACTTCCAGGCCTGGTAGATACCCCAAAAATAAAACCGTGATTGCATGAATGCATAACATTATTATCTAAAAAGCCATTTGGAATAGCTGCTGCATACATAGGTGGGTTTATGTTGTATTTGTATTGGTTTACAAATGGCGAGTACCAAATCCCAGATCCATCAGAGCCTGCAGCGTGATTGCCTGCGATAGTATTATTTGGATTTGTAATCCAAAAAGTGGCTGGCCCGGATGCATTGCGCTCGTCTAACGTATCGCTAGGCAACATAGATGTTTGCCTTAAATCCCGGGTTCCTGGATCTCCTATATTTGAAAGCCTTCTGGTTACCAAACCTAAGTTATTGGTCATTATAATGCCTGTTTCAACACCGTCTTCCAGGAAAAATGCATGTCCTAAATTGTTATAACATACATTATTTTTTACTTCTACATTATTAGTAGCATGAATGGTTATAGCTCTGTTAAAAGTATGGTGTACACTGTTATTGTTAAAGTATTGACCACTGCCGTCACCGACCAAATGCCAGTGGAATGCATATCTACCAATTTTCTGTATTTGCCCCATACGGGCAAGTTCTACATTTTCTATTTTCGCACTTGAATTGGTCATCACCATAAAATGTCCGCCGAAACCATTCATATTGGAACTGCCATCTCCTTGAATTTTAATATTTTTTGAAAGAAGGCCGACTTCCGCACGCTCGTCTAAGGTCCAGTTAATAGTTGCATCCAGGCCATGTTGATAATATTGCAATTCTCCAAAATGAGAAAAGGCCAAAACACCTCCAATTTCAATGGTTTTTGAATTTATAATCTTAGAAATCACCTGCTGTTCTGCCTGGTTCATATCAAAATCTGTTGACGCGATGATGATTGAGTCGCCAACAACCCAATCTGTATTTTCTTTAAAAGTCAGTTGATTTGTATTTGCAGGCGCGGTCTTATTCAATTGTACCCAGGATTTTAAAGTAGGTTTACCATGCATTTCTACCTTTCCACCATTCATCACCATCATGGATTTAGAACTAATATTGTGTCCCGGAATTAATGCAGTCGGATCAGATCCCACTAATGTAATAGTGCCTTTCATTAAATAAGGTTTTGATTCAGTACCCCATTCAAAATACCCCGCACTTCCCGTTACCATTAAGTACTCAGCTGAGATAGCAATGTTTTTTGTTACGTCCACGATTAAGGAACCCATTATTGAAATAGACTTAACATTAACATCCTGATCAAGCATAATATTTGCCCCACTAGGAATAATAACGTCTTCATTCTTATTTGGGATTACTCCGCCAATCCATGAGTCTGGTAATGACCATAGTAAATTAGACCGATTGGATTTAGCAGTGATAGTTGTCTGTACAGCAAGATCAGAATTGCATGAATGACCGGATGCAGGTGTTGAAATTACTTCTGAAATGTTAAATATTCCCGCAAAAGATGGCTGTGATAACTGAAAAATCAGAAATATGACGCTTATTATGTAATTATTTATTAAGTAATATCTTATCATAAATACAAAGTAAGGTCTTTTAAAATCGTAAGGAATCTATTTACTAATTCCTGCTGAATTGGGCTTCGGTAGAGTTTACCTAAGAGGAAATTTATAAAAAAAAGGAACCACTTGTATATATGAATGTAAATTCAGTACTATTTGACTACTATAATCTGTACTTGTTAACCATGAAAGTTTAAGTCATACTTTCATGGTTACATGTTTTTTTCTTATAAGAATTTAGTCTAATTCAACCGAATTATCATCATTTGGATAAGGAACAAAAACGAAATTTACAAACTGTTTATCTACCACAAAAAGACAGCAGAACTCATCTGCGTCTTTATAAACGCTTTTAAATTGTTCTTCATCTTCCACTATTCCTCTTTGTACAAATTCTTCCATCATGGAAATGTAGTACGACCACTGCAAACCTAACTCTTCCTTATCATAAAGCATTTGCCCCCATTCCAGCCTGTCTTTGCAAATTGGAAACACAGGATATTGTGAAAATTTCCTAGCCCTAACCTGGTAAGAAGCCTCCTTTAAAGCATCACAGGTTTTTAAAAAATCAGCAGTGATGGTCCCCATAAATTTGGGGTTTAGTTCTGCATCGTTTGAGTCTTCAAGCGTATCACTTAATTCCATATCTTAATATTAAAACCTTCTGATCAAACAAACTATATTCTCCACATGACTGGTGTGCGGAAACATGTCAACTGGTTGTACTTTTTCAACCTTGTACTTTTCATCCAACAATGCAAGGTCACGCGCCTGAGTTCCGGGATTACAGCTGACATAAACTATTTTACCAGGTTCAGCTGCTAAAATACAATCAATCACTTCTTTGTCCATTCCTGCCCTTGGTGGATCTGTTACCAATACATCTGGCTTGCCGTGGTTATCAAAAAAATCCTGAACTAAAACTTTCCTCATATCACCTGCAAAAAATTCTGTATTGCTTATGTTATTGATTTCTGAATTTATCCTTGCGTCCTGAACTGCATTTTCAACGTATTCAATTCCAATGACTTTGCGGGCATTTCTGGCAAGAAAATTGGTAATTGTCCCGGTACCACAATATAAATCATATACCAATTCATTTCCTGTTAGTCCGGCAAACTCTAAGGTATGTTTGTAAAGAATTCTGGCTTGTTCGCTATTTGTTTGAAAAAAAGATTTGGGACTAATACGGAATTTCAGTCCATCCAAATCCTCCATTATATAAGGATTTCCATTATATAAAATTGTTTCCTGATCTAAAAATGTATCATTCGCTTTTTGGTTTATAACATAGAATAATGATTTTATGTCAGGGAAAGAGATTTTAACATGTTCCATCAAACCATCAATCTGCTCCTGCTCATTTTCGAAGAACTGTACCAGGACCATGGTTTCGTGTAAAGTACTGGTCCGGACCATGACATTCCGCATCAAACCTGCCTGGAATTTCAGATCGAAAAAAGTAAGGTTATTTGCTATAACATAATCTCTTATGGCCATTCTAATGCTGTTAGAAGGTTCAGCTTGCAAATGGCATTCAACCAAATCTAATACCTTATCGAACTGACCCGGAACATGAAAACCTAAACCACGCCGGTCATATTCATTTCCACTGTTAATTTCGTCAATCGTCAACCATTTACGGTTTGTGAATGAAAATTCCATCTTGTTTCTGTAAAATCTTATTTTGTCAGAACCAATAATGGGATAAATTTCAGGAAGTTCTACTTTGGCTATTCTTTCCAAAGCATCACGCACCTGCTTTTCTTTGTAAAACAATTGCGTTTCATAATTCACATGTTGCCATTTGCAACCTCCACAAACACCAAAGTGAATGCAAAATGGTTCCGTTCTTTTATCTGACAAAGAATGATAAAAAACTGCCTCGCCTGTCGCATGGTTGGACCGTTTTCTTTTGATCATCACATCAACAACATCCCCTGGAGCAGCCTTTTCGATAAATAAAGCAAGCCCTTCATGTTTGGCAAAGCATTTTCCGTCGTCTGAAATTTCCTGTACTAAAACGTTATGTATTATTTTTCCTTTGTCTTTATTCTTAGACATGCTTATCCTATAAATAAATATTGAGTGAGGCCTGAAAGGCAGAAACTACTGAAAATGAAAAGATATCGTTACTGTATGGGTATGCAGCTGTTTTAAAGCATTTGCATATTTATTCGGGTCATTTACATATCCCTGCACCAAACCATGCGAAAATCTTATTTCAGGCGAGAGTTTAAAATATTCATAATATATATCGAAACCAAAACCGTATTCAAGGCTTAAATCTGTATTTACAGCTCTTAATTCTTCAGGCTTTTTATCTTTTCTTCGCAAACCAGAAGCCATAGAATACTTACCCCCAACTATTACATACATTCGGGTATTACCTCTTCTTTCAGATTTTAGTTTTAACAAGAGCGGAAATTCTGCCATAGTACTTTCCATCACCTGTCTGATAGGTCCTTTTTGTGGAAATTTATAGTCTACCCAACGCTCATAAAATGCCACACCTGGCACGAGCCTTAAATCAGCATAGTCTCCCAATCTTACGTTAAAAATAAATCCTAAGGTAAATCCGGGTGTGCCAGTGGGATTTACAGAAATTACTGAATCAGGGTGTTGGGCTGCAAATTCAGATCTTTTCATTCTGTAAGTTGCGTAATTACCGGCAAGGTAAAACCCAAAATGCATCCTTCTTTCATCAAAGTTCGGCAAGTTGATCACTTTTCTTTTTTCCGCCTCCTTTTGGGCAAAAACAGAATTACCAGTGAAAAATGATATGAATACAAATAATATTACTGCTTTTGTGCAGAATAGATACTTGATATGCCGAAAGTGAGAGAAGTGCATTGACAGTTTTTATATCCTGTTTTTTCCAAAATTAATAAAAATTCCTTGCCTTGAGGAAAGTTTTGGACTGATTCTGGCAAGTATGTGTAAGCAGCAGAATCTTTAGATACCCATTTGCCAAGTTTTGGTAATATGGAGTTAAAATAAAATTTATAAAGTTGCTTTACAGGAAAATTCTGTGGTTTGGAAAATTCCAATATTGCAATTGTTGCTCCAGGTTTCAGAACTCTTTGCATTTCGAACAACCCTTTTTCAAGGTTTTCGAAATTCCTTACACCAAAAGCAACGGTAATAGCATCAAAAGTATTGTCTGGAAATTTCAGGTTTTCAGAATCTCCCTGAACTAACTCTATAATGTGTTCTAATTTTAAATCTTTAATTTTCTTTCTTCCTTCATTCAACATTAAATCAGAAAGGTCCAAACCTATTATTTTTGAAGGTTTTAAAGATTTTGCAATTTCAATAGCCACATCAGCAGTACCTGTGGCTACATCCAAAACAAGGTTAGGTTTAGACTTTACTATTTTAGAGATAAGTTTTTTTCTCCAAAGAATATCAATCCCCATACTAAGAACTCGGTTCAGGAGATCGTATTTAGGTGCAATGTTGTCAAACATTTCCTGTACTTGCTCTTTTTTTGTAGTATCCTTTTCTTTGTATGGGACAACTTCCATTTTATTATTTTATTGTTTTAACTCCACTTCTAATACTAAATACAAATTATCCTTAAATTGTTATGTACTTTTTAACTATGAATTAATTGTATTTAAGTAAGAAAGAGATTTTTTGACTGGCAAAAATACGCTTTATTTGTAGGATTTTGTTGTGATTAACCCCTGAATGAAGCTTCTTTTTAAGCATATTATTTTCTTTTTAATTTTGGGATGGAGTACATTCTCTTATTCTCAACGTCTTGTTGAAAAACTGGGCTTTTATTTTGCGCCTGGTGTGGTTTTTATTCCAGGTAAAGAAATCCTTACTCCTTATCTTATTCCTAAAAATGCATTTGGTAGTTTTAAACCAGGCATCTCTCTTAACTTTTGCTTATTATACTATAAGAACGATAGGATTTCCTATGGACTTGATGGCCAGTTTTTTATGGCTAGCAAGCCTAACCATGTCCTAGTAAATACGTCAGTAGGACCTGTTTTGAAGTTTAATATTACCAGTAGTTTCAATAAAGTATCACCTTTTCTACTGGGTGGATTAAAGTTTGGGTACACATACATAAACCGGTCTGAGTATTCCAAATCTGTGCAACCTGTATCATCACCTGATGGCGAAAGTGTTGAAATAAAGAATTTAGATTTTGAGTTTGGTTATGCAAAATTTGCTATTCCTTGTTTTGGGGCATTAGCTGGCGCAGGTTTAGATTTTACGCTTTCAAAAAGGACGAAAATATTTGTAATGGGTAGTTATTCCTATCAGTTTGAAAAAAATAACAGCCTTTTGAAAGAAAATTTTCCTGAAAACAATGGCAATTTATCTTTCATTACCGGTGAAGTTGGAATAAATTTTCGTTTTGTTAAACCTACGAAAAGCAAAAAGAATATTAACAACTTAAATGCTAACAAAGCAGACCATAGAAGACAGCAAACAATGAAAAAAATCGCTATGGCATCTGCGAAAAAGAACGTCACCCAAAAGATGCCCTCAATAAATACTACCCAAACTGAAATTAAGCCTGGGGCGAGTATGAAATTTAAAACTATTTCTAAAGAAGGCCTTGATCCAAATAAAAGGTATTCAGTAAATGGACAGGTTCAAGGTGACGGCCGTAATCTGGACGATGTTTCTGTTTTAATTTTAGATGAAAATGGGAAGGTGGTTGGTACAGCTAAACCAGATAGAAATGGAAGGTTTGCTTACAATGGCCTTAAACCGGACAACTATAGTATGGCCTTGAATAAAAATGATTCAAGGTTAAAAGCAGATGCAAATATGTCTGAGGAAAACCCGGGAATGAAAGTAGGGGCAGATGCATTAAATAAATTTGCTTATAACAGGCTCTCTAATAATGGTAAAGCCGCAGGAATTGTTTTGGGCGAGGCTAAATTAGGTGACAACGGACAATCTGCATCAGATCAGACAATGTTGCTTCTGGATGACAAAGGAAATGTTGAGGCCACAACTAAAACCGATAAAATCGGAAAATACGCATTTAAAAATTTAAAATCTGACAACTACCAAGTTGTTGCAGCCGACAACCCTAATGTTAAGGCCACTGCAGTAGCTGCAAGTGGAGACCCATCTATGCAGGTTGATGAAGCAGATTTCAGACAATTTGGATTTAAAAAGCTTACTAATGGACAATCATTAGAACCAGTGATAACTGGCAAAGTGAACTCGACAGGAGATTTAAAAAATCTTTCTGATCAATCAGTACTTATTTTAGATGAAAATGGTAATGTTGTTGGAAAGACAGCCAGCAACAAAGAAGGACGTTTTGCATTTAAAGGTTTAACCCCGGATAATTATCAGGCTGTTTTAGAAAATGGCAATCCGGCAGTATCCGCTAAAGTTTCACTTTCAGCCACCGATCCTTCCTTGCAAATGCCAGAAAATTCCTTTTTTAAATTTGGTAAACTAGGTGCTGAAGGCTCGGCAGAAAAATTTATTACCGGAAAAGTTGATTTAGCAGCTGGAAGTAAAAATAATGGTGATGCAACAGTCTTATTATTAGACGATAAGGGGAATGTGGTAGAATCTGCCAAAATCAATAAAGATGGAAATTTCGTAATTAAAAATGTTAGGTCATCTAATTACCAGGTAGTTGTAGAAGGTGCTGATTATGATAAAATGGTATTCGATGTAGGAAAAAATGACAAAGTGAATGCATCTCTGTCTGCCACAGCATTTAATAATGGAGGAACTATCAAAACAAGTACTGATGGTAAGCCACAAAACTTAGTTGTAGGTAAAATTGACATGGGAAGTGCCACATTACCCGAACAAGGTGCAAGTGTAGTTCTGGTAGATGAAAAAGGAAATGCAGTTGAACGTGCTACTTCAGACAAAGAAGGGAATTTTGTATTTAAAAATGTAAGAGCTGCAAACTACCAGGTTGTTGTAGAAGGGCAGGACTACAAAAAAGTAGTAATGGAAGTAACTAATTCAAATACTACTGCTAAAGTATCTGCCAGTGATTTCATAAAACATGGTTTTAATAAACCTGTAACGCCCGTTTCTGATAATGTCCTTGTAGGCAAGGTAACTTCAAACATTGAGGGTAAAGTCATTGAAGACAAAACTGTACTGCTGCTTGATGACAAAGGAAAAGTTGTCGGAAAAACAATTGTTAAAAAAGATGGCTCATTCACTTTCAATGATTTGAAAATGGATAATTACCAAACTGTTTTAGAAAAACCTGATGCAAGTGTAAAAACAAGTCTTGCTCCTATGATCAAAGATCCTGATATGAAAATATCTATTAAGGATGTGATGAAATATAATCCGATTACAAATTCCATGGAAAAGCTGACTGCTGATGACCATGTAGTTATAACTGGAACAATAAGATCTGAAGATTATATTGGAGCTGAAAGCAGGACTGTTATGTTAATTGATGACGCTGGTAATGTAGTAAAAGAAGTGATGTCTGATAAATCCGGAGTTTTTAAATTTCAGGGAATAAAAGCAAAAGACTACCAGGTAATTTACCAGGACGGGGATAAAAAAGTAAACCCGACTATTCAAATGTATAAGGACAATAATCCTGGTGTTACTGAAGAAGGAGGTAAAATTGCCAAAACATTGTTTTATAGTCCGAATGAATTTAAATTAAATGAGAAGGATAAGGCCGAACTAGAAAAATTCGTAAAATATTACCAAGACCATCCTAATGTAAAAATGATTAAGCTAAATGCATATGGTGATGCTACAGGCACAGACCAGGCAAATATGGATATTACCAAAAAAAGAGCTGATCAGGTGCTGGAATACCTTGAAAAGCGCGGCGTTCCTCAGGAAAAACTTAAAATGAACCCAATGGGCAAATCGCTCAAATTCAAAAACAAATACAATATTCCTGACCATAAACTGAACAGGAAGGTAGATATTGAGATTGTTGAATGATATCGGCTGATGATTAATGGCTATTGGCCAAAAACCAACAATTTAGGTTGGTCGTTGATCAGTTTAAGAAAAAAAGATATCGAAATTCAAAGTAATTATAACAGATTACATAAATTAAAATTTCCTAACTGAATTAAGTACGCTAAAGTTTTATTTTTGCTTTGTGCATAAGTTATCTTTAATTAACTTTTGTATTTAACAATTGTTCTCTTAATTCAGCTAAAGTCCTGTTATTTAATGTTTTCCATGATGTCCAGCCATTTACAGTTTTTCTGTCACTACCCGCATCTTGTATGCCCGCAAGTGCAGCCCAACTTGGACTGTTAAATTGTTGACCCAATACTTCTACAGACCCGTCCTCTAAAATAGTGGCTTCATATCTTTTTTGTTGTCCGTTTCTTGGTTTATAAGTCATTGAAAGTTTTTCTCCAATTGCAAGCAGATTTGCATATATCAAATCAGAAACAGTTACCTCATATTGAACAATTTCAGTATTGGCATTTTGAGGCTTGCTTTCTTCTTCAGTGTCAAGTTCAGGTTTGAATTCTTCAGGAAATTCAAACACTATGTTGATCGGATTATTAAGTTCTACAAACTTGGAGACTACCCAAAGTTTAACTTTGTATTTTAAAGTTCTTGCCCAATCTCGTAAATCATTGGTAACTCCATCTATAGGAACACCTATTATTGGATCAGTTTCCAAAATGTCCCCAACAACTTGCCTAACATTTATTTCATCAATATTTAAGTCATCAAATTTTTCCTTTGTGTAATTGTCAGATTTATATTGGGCAACAGCAAGATCAGTGATAATTCGCTTTGTAACTGGTTGTTGTGAAGCTAGAAGTTGCTTTGTGATCTGAGGGGCAATATGATTCCAAACACTATGATGCATTAATTCCGCTTCAACTAAATACCATTTCCGTTGTCCAATGTCAATAGCAAATCCGTCTGGAATAGTGCCACCACCATCAGCTGTTTTAATTTTCGCCTTAGGCAAATAGAATGAAGTGGGTCCAAATAGATATTCATAATTATCAACAATGACCTGTTCAAGTTCGGCCTCACTGTCGAAAGGTGATTTGATAAATTTAGTATCTCTAAAAATTAGCATTTGTTTTAGTTTTGTTAATTACTTGTAAATGGCTAGTTAAAAATTACAAAAACATGATAAGATTTTCCATAAGGTATAGTATCAAAAGTTCAGCAGCTACTTTTTAGAAATCCAAAGATTTTCTTTTATATAGTATCTCCACAAAAGTAAAGCATCTTCGCCAGCATAATCAACGCCTACTCTGGGCTTTGCGATGACTTCTTCTGGTGCAATAAGGTTTCCATCCTCAATCCATATTTCATCATCAAGAAGGCTTATTTGATTGTGATTTAATTGAATTCCTAAGGCTTTACAAACATTCCCTGGTCCTGAGCTAACTTTATTTGGCTTGCTTACTCCTCTTCTTGCCATCATAATGTCGATTCCCACCATCGGCTCCACAGCCCGGATCAAAACAGCATCAGCCTGGTCTATAATGTTTGTTACAACATTGAACATGGAATGAATGCCATAACAGAAATATACATAGGCCAAGCCACCTTCAGCATACATAACTTCATTCCTTTTTGTTCTTCTTCCATTGTTGGCATGACAAGCCTTGTCATTCCTTCCTGAATAAGCTTCAGTTTCGACAATTTTCCCAATGCTTAGCTGACCGTTTATATTTGTACAAAGTCTTTTCCCAAGCAAGCCAACGGCCACTTCTGTGACACTTTTATTAAGGTAGAATTCTTTTCCTAGTTTGCCCATGCATAAAAAAACCCCGACCAAATAGCCGGGGTCCTGTATTTTAATTTTTAAAAGACTATTTCAAAGAATTCAGGAATGCAGGATTTGTGACAAAATCACGGAATTCAAGATCAGATAAAGCTTTTGCTTTCAAGCTGCTATCAAGTTTAACTGCTTGCAATAAATTAGAAGCTACATCTTCAGCATTGTTCATTCTTGCACCTGTTACAGCTGCACAATAGAAAGCCCATGCATTACTTTGATCAGCATTCTCTGCTTCTTTAAATGCTGCTTTAGCCGTATCGAAGTTTTTATTTAACAGGTATGCTAAAGCTAAATTGTATTTAACTTCTGGAGCATCAGAACCTTTGCTTAAAGAAGCTACAGCACCGTTATAATCTCCTGCTTTAATCTGCAAAGTACCTAAAACTGCATTTAAACCAGCACTAACCTCATCACTTTTGTTCATCTGGCTAGCTTTAGCTAAAGCTTCTTTAGCTTTTAATAAATTGCCAGAAAGCAGATAAGCAGTTCCGATGTTAGCCTGAACTTCTGGAGCTGATTCATTTTTTACTCTAGCAATTTCAAGATGAAGAAGAGCACTTTCGATAAGTTTCTTTTTCTCATCAGCATTTGTTGATTTTTTTGCCTGTTCTAATTGAACAGCGGCAAGATTGTTATGTGCAACCCAGCTATCATTTTTCTTAGTAGCGGCGCTGTAAATCCCTTCTTTTTCTTTTACATCAGGTGTTAAAGTTGCTGCGTAAGCAAGTTCCTCATCAGATAAGGTATCGTTTTTAACTGAACCTTCTGAAATTCCTTTTGACAATAAAGAGATTTCAGCATCTGATTTCTTTTTCTTTACCGATAAAATCTCTGTTTTAGAAGTTCTTAATTTAGGATAGATCTGTTTTAACACAACTTTGTAAGACTTCAATTTTTGCAATTGTTTTTCCTTAGCCCTGAAATCTCCGTCACCACCGTCAACTATGCCTTTAATTTCAGCTTTTTGATCGTCAGATAAAGTTTTGTTGGTATCTAACATTGCTTTAAAATCATCCCATTCCTGAACTTTAGCTTTTAATACAAAATTGATTGAGTCAACAGCACCTTTTGTGTTGTATTTCAACATGTTCTCTCTGTAATATTTTTCTACAACTTTCGCACGTGCTTCAGATAGTTTTGAGTTTACTGTTTCGGCTCCTTCTGGAGAGTGAGAACCTACAACAGAAACTGTCCTTGTTACGCTTTTATTAGCAAGAAATTTCATAAAATACTTACCAGTTGATCCTTTCGTATCGTTAGTCCTTAATTTCGCTTTACCCTTATCGAAAAAATAAGATAGGTTAACTGGCTCCAATTCTTCTTTGCCATTGTAACCATGCGCTGCATATGAAACGAAGTAAAAATCTTTTACAAGTTTTGAAGTTGTAATCAATCCTTTTGCAATTGGCAACTCAGGAGAGTTTTTAGATTTACCATTCATTGTAGAAGCAATACCCATTACGTACAAATCGCCTGGCGTAAGATTTGGTTGATATGGGAAGCTGAAAGCTTTAGACATAGTCGGCTGCTCCGTTTTCGCTTTTGGAAAATCTTCTGATTTAAACTGAAGATCGCCCAATGCAAGCTTATTTGATTCACCAGCTTTATAAAATGTATTTACCGTGTAAACTTTATTTTTCTTCAACATTTTTGCCGGAAGAGCAGCTGATATATTAAATTTAACAGAGTCTGCATGTACTTCCAATGGATTTGGAGCTACTGTTAATTTCTGGTCTTTAGACATTTTAATCATCTGGCTTAGCGCACATCCTGTTAAGATTGAGGCAGATGAGATTAAAAATAGAAAATTGCGAAATGTAAGTTTCATAGTGTTTTTGTTTAAACAATGTTGCGAAAGTATTTATTAACTTCTAGGAATACAAATATTATCCTTTAGATTGTTCATGAATTGTGGCATAGTATTTATATTTTTGTATCAAATAATAAAGATTAGGCAAAATGAAAAGACTGCAAAATCTACTGGAATATTCCGTATTTGGCGTTTGCACAGACTTGAGCAAAAAACTTGGGATTGCAAATAGCAGTGTGCGTAAGTATTTCATTTATCTTTCATTTTTTACTTTTGGTTCTCCCATCATCGTTTACCTGATAATGGCCTTCTGGATCGACATCTGGAAACACTTTCGCAGGAGTAGAAGTGCTGTATGGGATTTTTAAATTGTTAAATTTCTTGGTCTTTTCATTTCATTCAACATTTAAATAATAGAAAATATGACTATTCGCTTGACGCGATTTGCAGCTGTATGTATCTTTAGTCTTTTTGCTTTAATCTCAACTGCTGGCGATAAATACAAAGAAGAAAAGAAATCTCACAATGGTTATACTTATACAACTGTAACCAATGACCCTTTAAAAACTAGGATTTATACTTTAAAAAATGGTTTAAAAGTTTACTTGAGTGTTTATAAAAATGAACCACGTATCCAAACCTACATCGCTGTAAAAGCAGGAAGCAAGAATGATCCTGCCTCTGCTCAAGGTTTAGCACATTACCTGGAACACATATTATTTAAAGGTACTTCTAAGATGGGTACCCAGAATTGGAAGGAGGAAAAAATTCAGCTTGACAAAATAGAAAAACTTTATGAGGTGTATCGGGCAACCAAAGATACTGCCGCCAGAAGCCGGATTTACCACGCTATCGATTCAGTATCGAACAAAGCAGCATCATATGCCATTGCCAATGAGTATGATAAGGCTTTATCTTCTATAGGAGCCTCTGGAACAAATGCTTATACCTGGGTGGAACAAACAGTTTATGTAAATGAAATACCATCTAACAACCTGGAAAAATGGGCCATCATAGAAAGTAACCGTTTTAAAGAGGTTGTTCCAAGGTTATTCCATACAGAACTTGAAGCGGTTTATGAAGAAAAAAATCGTTCACTGGACAATGATAATTCAAAAACTTGGGAGGAGTTATTTGCGGGCCTATTTCGCAAACATAATTATGGTACCCAAACAACAATTGGAACAGTAGAACATCTTAAAAATCCAAGCATTACTGAAATAAAGAAGTATTTTGACACTTATTATGTTCCTAATAACATCGCTATTTGTCTGAGCGGAGATTTAAATCCAGAAGAAACCATCAGATTGATAGATAGTTACTTTGGAAGCTGGAAACCAAAACCAGTTCCCGCTTTTATTGTTCCGGTTGAAGAGCCTATTACTAAACCACTATTTAAAAATATTGTCGGCCCTACAGCTGAGAAATTAACATTGGCATATCGTTTTCCCGGAGTAAAATCTTCAGAATCTCTGACAATGGAATTGGTTAGCCAAGTTTTGTCCAACAGCCAGGCTGGATTAATTGACTTAAACCTGAACCAGTCTCAAAAAATATTAGGGGGGAATGCTTATCCACTTAGGATGAAAGATTATTCAGCCTTGTTTTTATCCGGGAGCCCAAGGGATGGTCAATCTTTAGATGATGTAAGAAAATTGCTGCTTTCACAAATTGATTCTCTGAAACAAGGAAAGTTTGATGACTATTTAATTCAAGCGATTGTAAACGACAGAAAAAAAGATGAAATGAAGTCTTTTGAGAAGAATTCCAATAGGGCCGATGCTTTTGTTTCTGCATTTGTTTTGGGATTGCCCTGGAAGGATTACATCTCTGAGCTAGACAGGCAAGCTTTGATTTCTAAACAACAGGTCATTGACTTCGCCAAAAAATATCTGAACGATAACTATTTGGCAGTTTATAAACAAACTGGGACTGACACTACAGTAAAAAAAATTATCAAACCAAAAATTACTGCCGTTTCAGTTAACCGTGATTCTTCGTCTATCTATTACAAAAATTTGATGAAGGAACCTTCAGGCATTATTAAACCTGTGTTTACCGATTACAAGGCAGAAATTCAAAATTTGAGTCTCAAAAACAATACACCTGTTTTCTACAAGCAAAACACTGAGAATGGATTGTTTGAATTGTACTACTTGTTGGATATGGGTACAGACAACAATGTAAAACTAAGTCTGGCAGTTGAATATCTAAAATTCTTAGGAACGAACCGATTAACTGCAGAACAATTGAAAAAAGAATTTTTCAAGCTCGGCTGTAATTATGTGGTGTTTGTATCTAATGATAAGGTATATGTTGCATTAAATGGTTTACAGGAGAATTTTGATAAAGCATTGACCTTATTTGAAGAGTTGCTTGCAGCTCCCAAACCAGATGACAAAGCTTTAAAAGATCTGATTGATGGAATTTTAAAGCAAAGAGCAAATAATAAATTGAACAAGGGAATAATTCTACAGCAAGCTTTGGCAAATTATGCAAAGTATGGCCCTAAGTCACCTTTCACTAATATACTTTCAACCAGCGAATTAAAATCAATCAAAGCTGAAGAACTCACGACTTTGATTACTTCCCTGACCTCTTACGAGCACAGGATTCTGTATTATGGGCCTGCAACTTCTGTTCAACTAGCCAATTCTTTGAACAATATTCATAAATCTCAGGCTAATCTTAGGCCTGTTCCTGCAAAGGCGCCATTTAAAGAAAGGGCAATAGATACTACTCAGATTTATTGGGTCAATTATGATATGGTCCAGGCAGAAATGCTATTTATTTCAAAATCTTTGCCTTACGATAAAGCCATCGTACCTAATGTTACCTTATTTAATGAATACTTTGGGGGAAGCATGAGTTCAATTGTTTTCCAGGAAATACGTGAGTCAAAAGCTTTGGCATATTCAGTAAAATCGAGATATGCTTTGGCGAGCGAAAAGGAAAAACCAAATTATATCATTTCATACATCGGAACACAAGCAGACAAGTTACCAGAAGCAATGGAAGCGATGGAAAATTTACTGGATGTGATGCCAAAGTCTTCGGCTTCATTTGATCAGGCAAAAGAGTCTATCATGAAATCGCTTGAAACGGATAGAATTACCAAGGCTGATGTTCTTATGAGTTATGAAGCAGCCAAAAAGCTGGGAATTGATTATGACATCAGGAAAGATATCTACGAAAATCTTCCAGCCATGACCTTAGACAATATTTATGCATTTCATCAAAAATATTTATCTAAAAAACCTCAGGCAATTGCATTGACAGCTTCCAGAGATAAGATTGACCTGAAGGCCTTGTCAAAATACGGAAAGGTTAAGGAGTTAACACTTGAGGATATATTTGGATACTAGACTATTAATTAATAATTAGTAATTAAAATTTAATAGGGGCATGGTTGTTTGGCAATAAATACATATTTTAAATATTATGAGAAAAACCATTTTAATTCCTTTCATCCTTTTTGGTAATTTTTGTTTCGCTCAATTTACCGTTCCTGCATTACCTTATTCTTATGAGGCTCTTGAACCTAATTTTGATAAAGAAACTATGCAAATACATCATGACAAACATCATGATGCGTATGTTACACAACTGAATAAACAGGTGGATGCAAATCCTGCATTGAAGAATAAAACTGTTGAGGAAATTTGTAAAAATGTTTCCAAATACAATACCCTAACCAGAAATAATGCCGGTGGCCATTACAACCATTCATTGTTTTGGACCATACTTAGCCCAACAAGTTCTTTGCCCTCTGGCTTGTTTATGGAGGATATAAATAAAACTTTTGGGTCTTTTGACAACTTCAAAACTCAATTTAGCGATTCGGCTAAAACCAGGTTTGGATCAGGATGGGCATGGCTAATTATGGATGGTAAAGGGAAATTAAAAATCTCTTCAACCCCAAACCAGGACAATCCTCTAATGGACATTGTTGCTGTAAAAGGTACCCCGATTTTAGGTTTAGATGTTTGGGAGCATGCTTACTATTTAAAATA
>JACMRH010000469.1 GCA_014376535.1 Cytophagales bacterium
AGTATTTGAACCACGATACCCTTACCGATATTATTACCTTCCGGTACAGCGAACATCCTGAACCACTGGAAAGTGATATTTACATTAGTATAGAAAGGGTAAAAGAAAACGCATTACAGTTATCCGTTCCTTTTGAAAATGAATTGCATCGGGTGATGGTGCATGGTGTTTTGCACCTTTTGGGTTTTAAGGATAAGACTGCGAAACAAAAGGGGTTGATGCGGGAGGAGGAAGATTTTTGTTTGGGGATCATAGTTAAAGTGTTTTAATAAATTACTCCGATACTTCTTTTTAAAATCGTTTAGTGAAACCTGATGACAATGATTGTTCCAAGTTGGAATAAGCCAGAGGCTTATTAAATAGCTCATTCTCGCAACATGCGAGCGAGAGCAGAGGAGCGAGGGCAAGGGGTCTCCGAAAGCTATCAGGCCGATATTAGTTTTTATATTTCAAGACTGGTAAACTTTGTCTATTTCCAATAGACAAAGGTCCTGTTTTCGCCTTTTTCTAAAATCAGGTGGATACATTTTCCTTCACCACTTACTAACTGATAGTCTATATTTTGCCGTTTATATAACTGAGCTAAATCATACATTCCATCTATCGGGTGACCGTTTGTCTTTCCGTAATCAAATGAACTTGCATGAAATGGAACCTTTGGACCCATGATCTTGGTATGCCAGATATTCACAATATCTCCTTTTGTATTGTATTGCACGTACCGGGTTTTAGCCCATTCCGACTTAAAACTAAATACAAAATCTCCTGTAACGGGATCAGTCCCATAACTTAGCGGGATATAATCATAATATAAGGCATTTGCATCGCTGTACATGGTTTTTCTGGACTCTACAGCCGGAGCAATTTTTACCCCCAATCGTTGAATTATGTCTTTGAAGCTATCAAACCTGGCTAACTGCAAAGATTGATTGCTGTAGTTATATCTAAGAAAATATTGACCGTCAACCGGGATAAGATTTTTTGATGTACTAAAAAGACCACAGGCAAGGATGGCCTTAGAAGTTGTATCATAATATAATTTTGGTATAAAATAGCCCCGCATAGTTGGTTTAGCAGTTGGAAATTCATACACTTTATAATTAGTTGATTTACCTGTTAATAGATTGAGTTCTATTGTTTTTATTAAAATAGATTCACCAGGCTCTTCTATATGTTCGAAATAATCGTCCTTTTCCTTGCAGTATGTTGTGTAACAAATAACATTATTCGTCATTTTGTTAAGATGAAGAAGTTTTAAAATTATATTATTAGTAAAAGAGCTATTTGTACGGGAGTTAAGTTTCTTTATTTCGGCTGAAGTGAGTGAAAAATCGGTGGGAATGTATTTGTAAGTTCCATCATTAGCGACAAATAACCATTCGTAATTTAATGCACCTTCCAGGTTACATAAGAGGTAGTACAAGCCTTCCTCAGTGGTGCATGAAATCAAGCACGGTGCATACTTTTTATCCGGGATAATGTGCAGGTTTTGAGAATTACCATCCCTGTTTGCAATAGTAATATATAATTCATTTAGAGTTACACCGGGTAATTTTCTGCCAAAGTCGCCAAGCGTTGATATGCTGAATGCCGTTGTACCATTGGCCTTAAATTCATAACTTGTATATGATACTCCTCCAAATTTAACGATTGTAACCGGAGCAATTTTGACATGTTTTTGCAGAAGAAATACTTTATCATAAAAGAAAAAGCCATCATTTGTAAATTCAACAAAGCCATTTGATGTGGAAACCATGTCTCTTATGAGCCTTGTTTTGTCTTCTTTAGATTCGTGCAGCTCTTTTTTTTGTAGATTTTGGCTGTAGCCAAGCGAGAATGAGAAAAAGAGAAGGAGAAAAGAGGTTTTCATAGTGAAAGTAATTATTGCAAACCTTTAAAGATATGAAAATTTAGATCCGATGACACTAGCCAAGGAAGAGGGAGGAATATAAATCTAATTATATACAAGGCCTATACGAATAAATTCTCTCAAAAGAGCCCCTTCCGTGGTCTGTGGTACACAGGCCACTTTTCTTTTCGTTCTGTGTGCCACTGACCGAGGTGAAGGTAAAAGAAAACGCATTATAGCTATCTGTTCCTTTTGAAAATGAATTGCATCGGGTGATGGTACATGGGGTTTTGCACCTATTGAGTTTTAAGGATAAAACTGCGAAGGAGAAAAGATTAATGCGTGGGGAGGAGGATTTTTTTTGGGATTGTTAGAGTAAGCTAGGGGCTTACAAAGTTTAACTCACACTCGCGACATGCGGAGCGAGTGCAGGGGTGGTATTGTTGGCTTTAATTAAAAGGTTTTCACGCAAAATTTTAAGAAATTGGAATCTTCTTTTAAAGTGGCTCCTGAAACATGGTTTGTATCATACAGAGGAGATACATCCATTGATCCTCCAAGTGAAATCATCGAATTTAAATCGGGTCTTTTAATTGTATCCCCTCCGTGGTCTGTGGCACACAGGCCACTTCTTTGGTTCTGTGTGCCACAGACCGAAGTGAAGGACTTTCCTCAAATGTTGAATTTATTTCCACTCACCAGTACTTTTATTCAACGCTGATTTTCCTGATTAATGGGCCTTTGTTTGTTTCAATTGTCAATAGTAATAAGCCTCTGATATTTAATCCTTCCAGGTTTATCTCTGCTGAATTTTGTTCAAATAAAAGTTTCCCACTGGTATCTGATATTTTAATACCATAGATTTCAAAAGCCGTTCCATTAACAAAAAAATGGCCTCTCGAAGGATTAGGAAATACTTTAATTTCACTTTGTTCATTTTCATCAGGTTTAAGGCCAAGCGGGTAAACGATCTTCACTGAAGTTTTGGGATCTCCTATAACAATATCCATCCATGACAATAGCTTAATACAGGAGTGATATGCTTCTGCAAGATTAAAAGAGGGGGAATCATGTGTAAACCTTTCGAACACATCTTTCATTTTGATTGAATAATTATAAAAATTCAAATAAGGATAACTGCTTATTCCTGTTATACCCTGCGATAAAGCCTTAAGGAAGGGTAAGCTTTTGTAAGAATTTTGAATCACTGTATCTGAAGTAGCAAAATCAATTTGGTTCCCGATGGATCCTGGCAGAAAGTTCCATTTTAGTGAAATGCTATCCCTTCTGTAATTTATGGCATTAAAGCCGGCAACATTACTATAAATGTTCCCTTCTTCCTTATTAGACAATATCTCTGCTTTCCAACCGAGCGATTCCAGTTCTGTTTTATGTTCAGAAAAATCCCTAAAAAAATAGTCCGAGAGTTCCGAATTTTTTGCGCCAATATCAAATATAAATATTGAGTTCTCTTTACGTAACGGAATATCAGGCCCACTGTTATTTATCAAATTTATAACATCCAATTTTGTTATACCATCCAGCCGAGTTACCAGAAATACACCAAATTTATGCCGACTGAAATTTTCATTCGAACCAAAATAAGGGTTAAAAATATAACTATATGGGTAGCGAAGGATTGAGTCAGCTGCTGCAAGTGAACGTAATTCACTATCAAAGGCGTTACATCTTTCAAATTGAGAGTTTACTGTGGAGTAACATGATGCCCTTTTTATTTTGATGGGTATCCCTTTTACCGTTACAAGGTAATTAACTGAATTAAGTAAGTTTTTCGATTTTAAAGAATCTTCGATTTGATCTCGGATACCGTCAAAAGTTATACTGTCAATCTCAAGGTCTGAAGTACATTTTATTTTAATAACATTTTTGTCAGGTATATTTCGCTTCCACTTGAAATATTGGCCTATTTCGACAGATTCCGCATTATTGCCATTTACAATTACAGCAACATCGTCATAATTTGTCTGTGCTGCCAATGTAAGAGAAAACAGCATAGCCGGAATTAGAATCCTTCTTTTCATATTTTAGTTTAGTCTAGAGTACAAATATATCTATTTCAATACTATTTCCGTTTCTGTGGCACAAAGGGACTTCTTTCGTTCTATGTGTTATAGACCGAAGTATAAATTTCAATTGTAAAGGTTACTTACAGGCATACAGTAAATAAGAATCATTGGTATTTCAATAAAGGATACTTTTTGCAAAGGATAACAACAAAAATCAACCATATTCCTTCTTGATGTTTTAACTTGCTTCTACAAAAAAGATTAACTGCTCTGACATCACACGTCTAAAATTCTTTTAACAATCTAACTTTCATGAAAAAACTATTTCTCTCCACCGTTTTGTCACTTCTGTGCATGGTGACCTCGTTCCCGCAAAACACTTCTAACATCTTAATTGAAAACTTCGAAGATGACAATCTCAAAAACAATTTGGAAGGGTATTGGTATAGTTTCGATGACAATAAGGATGGTGGAAAAAGCCATTTGAAACAGCCCAATTGGCAGAGTTTTCCAAAAAGTGGAGGACACGAATCTGCCGGACTTCAGGTAGAGGTGATATTGGACAAGGCTGCTTACCAATGGAGTCCTTATTTTTCATTCGGTACATCTGTTAATGCTACTGCTGATATTAACCCATCAAATTTTGCGGGAATATCTTATTGGCACAAAGGAGTAGCGCATAAATTGAGGGTGAACACTTCTGAAGTAAAAGATTATGATTACTACCAGGTACCAGTTCCGGAAAGTAAGGAATGGACGCTGGTCACCGTCGATTTTTCATGGCTTACGCAGGAAGGCTGGGGCAAAAAAGTCCCTTTGAATTTAAATAACAACATCCAGTTCAACTGGACACTAAATGAGACTTCTGGTAACTTCCAACTTGACGATATCTATTTTGTAAAGGAGATCAAGTACACGAAGCAGAACGACATGGCCATTTTACCTGCCGAAATCCCTGCCCCCATTGCAGTGAAGGGCAACGTAAAAACTCCCTTAAATGCCCTGTCAAAAAAATACCTGACCAAAGGAATGAACCTTGCGAGTTGGGGTGAAGCCGGTAAGGTCGTATCAGCAAATCCGAAAGATTGGAAATACAATGAAACTTCTATCAAACTGCAAGCCGACCAGGGTATGTTAGGCATCCGCTTTCCAATTGATTTCGATTTGTATGTGGTGGACAGACTAAATGTACTGAATGGCACCAATAAAAAGATAGAAATAGAGTCTCTGCTTTACACCATACTCGACTCGATGAACATCTGGACCAAAAGACACGGTCTCTCATACACAATTGATTATCACGCTTATGACGGAACTTATAGCCGTGCTGCATCAAAGGACCCAAAGTTCAGGGCAGCAGCTTCTTCGTTGTGGAGGGTAATCGCACAACATTTTGTAAATGAAAAACGACCAGATCTTTTCTTTGAACTGACAAACGAGCCTGGCCTTAGCTTGCCCGATGGTGAATA
>JACMRH010000470.1 GCA_014376535.1 Cytophagales bacterium
GAGCAAAGAAGAAATTAGTGCTATTTATCATCAGCCTATATTCGAGCTAATATACCAGGCAGCAACTACACATCGCCAATTTAATGATCCTCAGGAAGTTCAGGTTTGTACCTTGCTTTCTGTTAAAACTGGCGGATGTCCAGAAGATTGCGGATACTGCCCGCAAGCAGCCCGCTACCACACAGATATAAAAGTGCAAAAGTTAATGGAGCCAACTGAAGTTCTTTCAATTGCACAACAAGCTAAAGACAACGGGAGCACACGTTTTTGTATGGGAGCAGCCTGGAGGGAAGTCCGTGATAACAGCGACTTCGACAAAGTTATCGACATGGTGAAAGGTGTAAATAACATAGGTCTTGAGGTGTGTTGTACTCTAGGAATGCTTACACAGGAACAGGCAAATAAATTGAAAGATGCTGGTTTATATGCTTACAATCACAATCTTGATACATCCGAAGAATATTATTCTGATATCATCACGACAAGAACTTATTCTGATAGGATTGAGACGTTAGAAAATGTTCGTAATGCAAAACTTTCTGTTTGTTCCGGAGGAATTATCGGATTAGGTGAAACTGTAAAAGATAGAATTGGAATGCTCCAAACATTATCTACACTTCCTGAACATCCTGAATCTGTGCCGGTTAATGCTTTAGTGCCAATTGCTGGAACACCTTTGGAAAACCAACCAAGAGTTCCCATATGGGATATGATCAGAATGATTGCAACGGCAAGGATCATCATGCCAAAAGCAATGGTTCGTCTGTCAGCTGGCAGGGTTCAAATGAGCATTGAAGAACAAGCCCTTTGTTTTATGGCAGGTGCAAATTCGATATTTTCAGGAGATAGATTGCTTACAACTCCAAACCCGGATGTTGATCAAGACAAAATGATGTTCCAAACTTTGAACATAAAACCAAGAGAATCATTTAAAGAAAAGCTGGAGAATCAGCATTGCTAAGTTTTCCAGGAATTTCGGTAGTGGATTTTTAAAGAATTTATGCTTTTTGATAAAATAAAAAAAATATAAACTAATGTCAAATAAATATATGAATATCTTGACAATTAAGATTTCAATAGCCCCTTTGTTTTTTTTGCTTTTTTTTAATATTTCTTACGGCCAGCTAGAAAAGTCAGCTTTTATCGGTGGAGGTAAATTCACTATTATAGAACAACAATTAATAAGCAACAAAAATGAGGTTTATGTTTTAGGAAAATTTGCCGGAGATAATGCTTCTTTTGGCAATCAAGTTTTATATAATCATAGCAAGGGTAGTGTAACATGTTTTATCGCAAAATTTAATACTTCAGGGGATGTAAAATGGGCTTATGATTTAGGGGGTCTAGAAAATATAGGTCTCTTAAAGATGCAAGCCTGGAAGAATAATACCATATTAATCGCAGGTGTTGCAAACGGTGAACTTAGTTATAATAACAAGCGATTGGCTTATCAAAAAGACAGTTCAGTTTACCAGGATATAAACAGTTACTTTTTAGTGATTGATGAACAAGGATCCCTTATCAAACACCAAACTTTTAATGACTTGACATTTAATAATTTTGTGATTAGTCCTTCCTATGAGGTTTGCGTTTCTTATGGAAGTGGATTCAAATTGCCACATATTAAGTATAGTGAAACTAACGATACATTGAAGATAGCTGATAGGGGAATTATTAGGTTTGACAATCAATTAAGAGTTGTATGGTCTAAATATATGGACCTAGGACAAGAATCTAAAAGCTGGGAAATGGATAATGAAGGAAATTTATATGGTATATATCCGAAAGTTATTGATCCTTATAGACCCGACACTTTATTTGGGAACTCTTATGGAAATATATTATATAAAATGAATCCTCAGGGAGTATTTATTTGGTTCAAAGCCACAAATGATTATTCAGTTTCTTTGATGAGTTTTAAGGTTTCCAAACAAACAATAAATGTTCTTGGAAGATATTCTCGTGCGAATATGCATTTTGATGGTAAATTATTATTTGATTTTAACAATAAATTCCCTAATGGAACATATACTTCCTTACTTTCTTTGCAGACTTCAAATGGAAATCTAAAGTGGGCAAAAAATATTCAAAATGATTTAAGTTCCTATCCAACTGCTGTTATAGAAACAGATACTAGCGGCAATGTATATGTCGCAGGTTGTAAAAACGATGATTCTTTAGTTGTTGAAAAAGAAACACATATTGCTAAAGGGAATTTCTTTTTAATAAAGTATTCTGAAAAAGGAAATCAAGATTTCATAAAATTAAGTCATTATCATAAGGGAAATACGAATTACGCCCAAAATCATATATCTGATCTCAAATGGGATAAATTTTCAAAAAAGTTATACATAATTGGTTGTTTTAAGTCTGATAGCATAATTTTTGATCAAATAAGTATAGCCAATTGTAATGAAGATTTATTAGGGTTAGGGGTATTTGAAGATGGGTTCTTATTTGCCTTCTCTGACAACGGCAAACCTTTATGGGCTAAAGGATTACATGGAGCAGGAAGAGAAATATTTGAATTCATTTCATTAACCGATAAAAGTCAGATTTTTGTAAGTGGAACCTGTCGAGATGGTAAACCATCTTTTGATCCTTTTTCCTTAATCTATGATAACGACACCACTCCTTATTACAAAAATTTTTATTTTCTGAACTACACAGATCAAATTATTACTGCACAAGACAAAGAAAATTCTATCTTGAAATTAATTGTATATCCCAATCCAATCTTGGGTGTTCTACATTATAGTTTTCTTGGATTAAAAGAAAATCATCAGTGGAAAATTATAAATTCGATTGGATTAGAGATTTCACACGGTTTAAGCAATAATAGAAGTGATTTGCCTTCAGAGGGATTGATATCAGGACATTACTTGTTAATCCTGAATGACGGTTATAATATATCTTCAACAGGGTTTGTTGTACAATAGCTTTATATTTAAAACTTCGTTTGTTAACAAATTATCCAAACTTTGAACATAAAACCAAGAGAATCATTTAAAGAAAAGCTGGAGCATCAGCATTGCTAATTCACAAGCCCAAATTTCCAAACGCCGACAACGTTTAAAAACCTTGTGGGCGTTTTTTATTTATATTAATATCTCCCTTTTATTTCTAAAACCTTTATATTTTTTTAACATATTGCACTCTTAAATGTTTAAAGTGCAATGAAAAATTTCCTTTCTGTTGACGATGTTAAAGACGTTGAAAAACTTCTAAAAAAAGCACTTAAATTAAAAAAGAAGCCTTTTGAAGACTCTGCATTAGGAAAAAACAAAACTATTGGACTCATTTTTATGAATCCAAGTACCAGAACCCGTTTGAGTACCCAAAAAGCTGCCATGAATCTTGGTATGAATGTGATGATCATGAACCTTGATAAAGAAGGTTGGGCGCTTGAAACTCAGGAAGGTATAATTATGAACCAGAATACTGTAGAGCATATCAAAGATGCCGCTGCAGTAATGGGTAGATACTGCGACATTATAGGAATCAGGTCATTTCCTAAACTTTTAGACAAGGCTGAAGACTATTCAGAGGACTTTTTTCAAAAATTTGTCAAATATGCCAAAGTGCCAATTGTAAGCTTGGAAAGTGCCACACTTCATCCACTTCAATCTTTTGCCGATTTAATCACCATTCACGAACACAAAACCAAAGACAGGCCAAAAGTAGTATTAACCTGGGCTCCCCATATTAAACCATTGCCACAGGCAGTTGCTAATTCATTCTCTGAATGGATGTTAAAAGCGAA
>JACMRH010000051.1 GCA_014376535.1 Cytophagales bacterium
CATGTGCAGTTACAACTGCTTTTGGTTTTAATTGGAGCAACTGCAAATTCGAAACATGCTTATCAATAAATTCAATATTTGTGTTTTTTTATTTTTCCTGAAATGTTTCAAATATTTCATCATTGCCTTGCTTTCCGTTTGGATGTGGTTTTACCAGAACAGTAATACCTTCCACTTGTTTAAGCGTATCCAAGGTATAGGTAAGCCATTCATGGAAATCAGGAAATAGCAAACTCCGATATACATGTGGCGAATCGAAAAAACAATGTGCCAAAACAAGGACTGTCTTGTCCCAATTGTATTTGTTCATTTCTTCACGCTGTTCGTTGGAGAAAGAGTTGGTACGCATATATGATATAGCAGTATCCACCTTTCCAGTAAACCTCCTTTCAAAAAGTTTCTTTGCTAATTGTATTTTATCAGATTTGTTATCTATTTGTTCAAATATTTTGTGAAAAAGAAAATGGTCATTTGCATGGCTTGGAAAGTTTTGATGTAGTTTTTTTACAATAAAAAGATGAGCCCCTACTACATAAACAGGAATATTATTTTTTAAACAAAGCCTAACAATAATTCCATGATGAATATAAGTGGCATATAAATGTACCAAGGCTTTTACATCATACTGCTTCAACAAATCATTATAGTTAAAATAAAGATGCAAAGCCTGTATAATTACTTTATCCAAAAACGGATCTTCTATGTCAAGCGTTGGTTTGTTAGCAAAACGCAAATAGGTATCATAAATTAAGTCCCCTATTTTAATCCCTTCTATTTCCAGTTTTATTACATCGTCTTTAGTTTCAATTGCTTGCTTGATTTCATTGAAATGCCTATTAATTAATTTGTGGTTTTTATGCAGGAACACATTTCTGTAAACCACTTTTCCAGCATAGGAAAGATAAATATTATCAAGTTTCCTGTAAGCAACTTCCGTATATAATTTATACTTTATATAGCTATCAGCATATTCATTTTCTTCCAACCTTGACATAACCGTATAAACGCCCAAGTTGGCATTTTCCTTTTTGGCCAACGCATAACAAGTAGGTGCCAAACTTAAGCAAGGGCCATAATCCTTTAATGCTTGTGTGAGTATCAATTCTTTTTTGCCTGCTTGCCAAGGTATCTTATACCTGCTGAGTTTTTTAATAAATACTTTCTCCGCATTTGTATTAGTGGAATGGACAAAGTAATTATCAAGGATTGATTTGACAAGCTTGATAGGACGGAGAACCTTATTTATCACAGGAATGAAAAGTCTGAAATTAAAATTGTGCGTTTAAAGAATATCCCAAGTTAATGGTGTGCCTGCCGTAATATCATGATTGCTTTTCTTTCCAAGAACTGTTTCATAAAACTTAGGTGGCAAACCATAGCCAGGTCTTATTACCCTAACATTTTCCTTGCTGAAAATATCACCAGCTTTTATATCCTTTGAAACATACAGGGATCTTTTATAATCAAGGCTCTTGGTTTCTGCTTGCTGCACACCGTATTGTACATAGCCCAATGATTGAAAAGCTCTTTCACATTCTGCAACAAGCATTGTAAACTCCTCAGGCTCCATAGAGAAAGCACTGTCAACACCCCCATCTGATCTTCGCATGGTAAAATGCTTTTCAATAACTTTTGCACCGAGTGCAACTGCTGCTATTGAAGCACCAATGCCCATGGTGTGGTCAGACAATCCAATGTCACATTTATACAACTCCTTCATGTGTGGAATGGTTAGCAAGTTGGTATTTTCAGGCGTTGCAGGATAAGTGCTTGTGCATTTCAAAAGCGTTAAATCCGTGCATCCATTTGAGCGTAATATTCTTGTAGCTTCATCTATATCTGCAACTGTGGAAACACCTGTTGACATAATAACAGGTTTGCCTGTTGCAGCCACTTTTTTCAGCAAAGGCCAATCTGTATTTTCCAATGAGGCTATTTTATAGCAAGGCACATTCAACTCTTCCAAAAAATCAACTGCTGTTTCATCAAACGGGGAAGAGAAAGCGAAGATTCCCTTTTCCGCAGCCCTGTCAAAAATTGGTTTGTGCCACTCCCATGGTGTGTAAGCTTCCTTATACAATTCGTGAAGTTCCCTGCCAAACCATAATGAGTTGGGATCTGTTACAACAAGAGCTCCAACCATTGTCATTGTATCTGCGGTATAGGTTTGCAACTTAATGGCATCTGCTCCAGCAGCAGCAGCTGCATCCACAATTTTCAGTGCCCTGTCAAGCGACTGGTTGTGGTTACCAGACATTTCAGCAATGATAAATGGCTTGCGTGTACCATTCTTCAGTAATTGCCATTGTTTATTAAAATCCAGCTTCATTCAAATATTTTTTTCTTATGTCCAAACTTGTGAAAGGTTGTTTGTTGCCAGACCTTATAATGTGAAGTGCGTTTTCAAATCCTTCATTCAGCAGTAAATCTATAACGCTCATGTAGTTGATGAAATCTCCATGCAACTGTTTGTATTGGGGATGCTCATAATGCTGATACAACAACTGAATACTGGAATGAATATACGCTCCTGATTCATTTTTTTCTTCAATATAAACATGCGAACCAAGGGGTGATAAATAAATATTTGCGTTTAATTCTTTGCATATATCAACTAGCCTATCATCTTTTACGCCTTCTTTGGATTGCAAGTCTGAGCTTTTCAAGAACTTTGTAGTAATTCCTATTGCTTTTGCAATCTCTTCAATGATATACATGTTGATATTGCCAAGATTCGTTTCCTCAGTAATTAATACCGGTTCCAACCAAGAAATAACCTCTTTATAATGCCCTGCTTTTGAATAGGCATTCTGTATGCTTTTGAAATGTTTTTTTTTCCAATTCATCTTTTCATCAACAAATGTGTTGTAAAAAAACATTTCATTAAAATGGTTGTTGTGAACAATTGGAACTGCAAGCCAAAGAGAACCTTGATTTGTTTTAATCTGATTCCTTGTTCCCCAGGATTGTTTCACTACCTGGACATCATTGTAAAAAACAAACACGTCTACTTGATCTATGAGGTTCATCATACCAAGCCAAGGAAGATAAGTGGGTTGGCTAATTGCACAAATCATAGGAAGATAGCAAATCTTAAAATAGAATAATATTGATTGTCCCACAAAAGCTGATTCTTGAAAATACCTTCTAGTGAGAACCCTGCTTTCTGATACATTTTTATTGAACTGGTATTGAACTCAGCAATGTTTGCATATATTTTATGAAACCCCTCTTTCCATAAAGACAATAATTGTTGGTAAGCCACTTTCCCAACACCTTTTCCTTTCATAGTTGCATCGCCAATATAGACCCATGTTTCAGCATTACGGTTAGTTGTGTCAATGTTTTTTAATCCGATATTTCCAACATGCAAGTCATCAAAACAAACCGCATAAATTTTTTGTGATTGATCTATCAAGTATTGTTCAAACCAGTGTAAATGGCTTTCTGGTGTAACGCTTCCCCTGAACAAAAAATTCTTTTTTAGATTTTCATCAAGCATCCATTGATAGGTTTTATCAAGGTGATGCTGTTGAAATGCTACAACATTAATCATGATGCAACACAGGCTTTGCATACATCACTATTTGCCTGCCCAATTCCAGGGATGCAAAAGCTTCGTACAGTTCATTCAATTTTTTTTCCTGCCCATGCTTACGCATCAGGTATTCAAACTGAACACGTTTTTTATGGCAGGCACTTCCAAGTTTCCCATCACCTATATAAACGTCACCAAAAAGCAGGAAAAGTTCAATAGGAAAAGAAGCTTCACGTTTTACCACTTCAAAGCCAGCTTGGTTCAGTAAACTTTCCAACGAAGATGGGCTGAAGTAGTTGATATGCTTTGGAGGAGCTATCCACCAGTCTTTCAAATTGTACTCTTCATTGGCAATCGTTTGAAACGTGTTGTATTCATTGGGAACATCAATTACAATCAAACCATTGTTAGCAATCAAATGCTTTCTGATATTCACCAATGTTTCAAACGGTGTCCTTAAATGTTCAAGCACATTGATCAACAAAACAACATCCTGTTTGTCTTCAGAAGCATAAGATGATTCTTCTTCAATACCGCCAATTTTTCCATTAGTGATGCCTTTGCTATTTGCATATTCCACACCCTCTTCTGAAGGTTCGATACCTGAGCAAGCCAGCCCTTTTTCTTTAAAATAAATTAAGGCCTGAGCATACCCAAATCCAATATCATAGATTTTTTTATTGGTGAGATCGCCAATAAACTCATTACATACCTGATAGATTCTTTCCCATCTTGAATCAAAAAAAACTTTGTCTTTTTGTTGTACATCCAGTGAAGAGTCGTTGAATGCAGGATTTGTTTCTGAGTAGAAATCCTCTTTGTAGTATTTTTCTACCTGCTCAATAGTTGGCAAAGGATCCAACCGTTTGTAGCCATGTTTGGAATCTTCAATTACTTGATACATATCTTATGGAAGTTTATACGGTAATGGTGATTCGAAAACATCTGACCTTCTTTTCATCCTTGTAAATTCATCAAGTGGTGGTGCACTCCTGAAGCCCAGCAGTTCCCTTTGCGAATCTGTGAGTTGTTCAAAAACTTCAATTGGAGTATTTTTCAAAAAATCAAATGATGGCTTGATGAACCATCTGCCGTAACCCAACACCAGTCCCCATCTTGTATTGTCAGTAAAATTTTTTCCACCGGCATGCCACAACGATGCATTATAAATAAGCACAGAGCCTTGCTTTCCTTCAGCCAGCACTTCAGAATCATATACTATATTGTCCTCGGCATAAGTAGTGAACTTATGGCTGCCAGGAACAACTCTTGTAGCTCCAGTATCTTTTGTAAAATCATCCAGCATCCAAAGTACCACCATGATGATTGGGAAATCGCCGCCTGGCAAATTGCTATCCAAATGCAATTGTTGATCGCCTGTATCCTTCAATGGTGAACGGGCTGAAATATTTAATAGATGATAAGGTTCCTGATTTTTATAAGACCCTTCCTTCAATAAAATATCCAGTATAGAAGTTACAGTAGGATGTTCAAAAAGTTGAAACCAATCCAGACTTTTGTTGTGCAAATTAAAAACAACCTTTTCATTCTTTTTATTGTCAAGAGCATGTGCCGTATTATTTTGAGGACGATGATAGTGTGGTGAATATTTTTCAAAGCTATCTTCCAAAAGGCTTTTAAAATGCTCACATGATTTCTTGGAAAGCACATCTGGTATAATGGCAAAACCTTTTGTTCTTATGTCACTGATAACTTGTTGCTGATCCATAAAAATTAGTTGGTTAAGTTGATAAAATGATCCTGAATATTTTGCTTGTCCATTTTTTTAAAAAATAATTTCTGACAATTACTGGTGTTACTTGCTTCATCAATCCATAACTGCAAGTTCTCAAAATTGGCAGTTGCCCAAGAACCAATATTGAAGGCAAGATTTAGGTCATTGAATTTCCGTGCAACTGGAACCTGATTTTCTGTAACTGTTCCCATAACAGCATTTCGCCCTATGCTAAACACTTCATAGCTAATGTTTCCTGGTGTAATAAAACAAACCCCAGCCTTTGCAATCAATTTATACACCTGTTCTGCACCTAGATTAAAATGGATGCTGTGCTCTGGAATGCCATTAATTGGCCTATTGTAAAGAACATCAATTTTATCTGCGGCAATTCCATTTGCAATTAAAGCTGAATATATATGCAGTAAAATATTCTCAACTCCAGATCCACCTAAACAAACCAATATCCTGTTTTCTGATAGGATTTTTTTTTTGGAATAAAATGGTTTTCGCAAAATGGCAAAAGAAGGTCCTACTAATTTCTTTTCAATAATAGCATCAGGATAATCTGTTTCCTTTATCCATGGCAAATGGTTAATCAGCAAATCGCAATTAGGAACATGCTGCTGAACATCTGCTACAAAAACGATCTTCCATTGTTTTTGTTTTTTTGCTTCATTGATCTTCTCTATAGAGAAATGGTAGCCATCCATTAAAACAATGGAGCCTGGGGGAATTTTATCAATTGCTGCATGATCATCCTTCACTAACTCTATTTGATGGAAAAGAAAATCAATAGCTGAAGCCTCTTCGGCTGTCCAATCTGTTTTAATGCACACCTTAACCTGTTTTTCAATTCCCAGCAATTCACATAATGCAAATAGTCTTACAACATGCCCCATTCCATAGCTTCTGCCAGCCTCTGCTAAAACAAAAAAAGTTTGCATTACAAGTATTTCCTAAAAACAGGTTTGATGGGCTCGCCTATTAACTTATTATTGATATCGCCTGATTCCAATAATGACTTGTATGCTATCACAGCCGTTTCAAATCCTTTCAGGAAATAATTTATTTCATCTTCGCCATGGCTCAATGAACCAACAAATGCCCCTTGAAACAAGACCCCTGCATTGATCATTTCCTGCATGAAATATGTTTTGTAGGCAAGGTTGTTTTTTTCAGTCTTACTATGAAAAAGCCATACTGGTGTCCAGTAACTTCTTAAGGCTTCGATATATTCCCCTAATCCATGTTTTTCAATGATAGCCAATGTAGCATCAATCACCTGCTTTCCTTTTACACTAATCTGCTCGGCTATGTTTTTTTC
>JACMRH010000471.1 GCA_014376535.1 Cytophagales bacterium
ATTAAAAGCAATAATCCAGGTACAAATTGTTTCATAGATTTAGTATTCGGGTAAATTCCGTTCAATAATAACTCAATTTACTTAATTTAACAGGTAAATATAAGTTAAGATTGTTTTAAGAAATCAGGCAGTTCGTGTGATCACTGATTTGCCGATGCCTTTTTTAAGCAGGGAGGAAAGCATTTCGCTTGCAATAACTGAACTGGCATTTTTTGTACTTGTCTCTATTGGAATTCTTTGCAAATGGTTTGCATTCAGCTCAGTTTTATGGCCTGCAGTACCGAAAAACAGAACTGGATAATTGATGTCATTTTCAAGAATTTCAAAAAACTTATTACCAACACCAAAATCAGTAAATGGAAAAGAAAATGCATTCACTTTAGGGTTAAAATGTTCTTTTACCCAAGACATGCTTTCTTTAGTTTGTCTTAATTGTTCATCAAGAGAAATATATTGATATTCAGGATGATCAATACTGTGGGCACCAATTTCAACCCCGTTTAGTGAAAGCCTTTTTAATTCGCCAATACTTAAATAAGGGTGTTTTTTTTCCAGGTATTCATTAAAATCTACTTCAAGCAATATGCCAAGTTCATCTAATCTGGTTTCCTGGTGATATTGTGCTGTCAAAATGAGTTGCTCCCATTCTTTTGCCTTGTTGTCTTTTGGAGTAGAGATCCTATGAAAACCTTTTTTTTCCAGCTTGTCAATAAGTAAAGCTGCTTTATGCCTGAAGAATAATCTTTTGTTATCTACAAAAGCAGGGTTTACAAATAATGTCGCAGGAATTCCCTTTTCTTTTAAAACAGGAAGTACTGTAGAATATATTTCCTGCAAACCATCGTCGAAACTCAGGTGGAAACTTGGTTTGGTAATTTCTTTAACACCTTTTATATGAAGATCAACGTCCTGTAAAGAAACAGGTTGAAAGTTTTTTAATAGAAATTCAAGGTCGTTTTTAAATTCCCTAATAGTTTTATGCCTGTATAAAGGTGCTATGTGCGGTAAGGGTGAGTCTGAAACTGTATGATAGAATGGTAGGATAAGTTTGTTTTGAGTTAATCTCAATAAATTCTGTATCCCAATAGCTTTTGCTGGAAGAGAGAATAATTGTCTGGCTTTAGCGAGCATGAAAAAAATCTTTGATTCTATCAGTTATATACAAAATCTGTTCCCCGGATAATTCAGGATGAATAGGAAGCGCTAAAACCTGCTCACATAATTGCTCTGATACTAGAAAATCACCCATTTTTCCGTTTAAATAGGCATAAGCTGGTTGCAAGTGCAAAGGCTTAGGGTAGTATATCATCGAGGGTATTTGATGATCTGATAAATACTGTTTCAAACTATCCCTCTGATTATGAAGTACTTTTATAACAAATTGATTGTATGTATGATTAGAAAAGGATTGTGTAAATGGCAATTCTATATTTTTAATCCCGCTTAAAAGTTCAAAATATTTATCAGCACCTTTTTTTCGTTTTTCTAAAGAATCTTTAAGAGATTTTAATTTTACATCCAGAATAGCGGCCTGAATTGTGTCCAATCTGGAATTAATTCCAATACGTTGAAATTCATAGCGTTGCCCCTGACCGTGAGAAGAAATGCTTTTGCATTTATTCATCAGGGCTTCATCATTTGAAAACACCGCACCACCATCACCCATGCACCCCAGGTTTTTTGTTGGAAAAAACGAAGTAGTGCCGATATGGCCAATAGTCCCTGCTTTTTGCCATTTTCCCTTGTAGTTAACCTCCGTTCCTAGAGATTGAGCATTGTCTTCAATCACATATAAGTGGTGTTTGTCTGCCAAAGCCATGATTTCATCCATATCACAGGCTTGTCCAAATAAATGCACTACAATAATGGCTTTGGTTTTGGACGTGATGTGTTTTTCTAAAGAACTGATATCCAGGTTAAAGGATTGTGTATTTACCTCAGCAAAAACCGGAATCATACCTAACAATGCTACGGCTTCAGCTCCGGCAACATAGTTAAATGAAGTTGTAATTACTTCATCGCCAGGCTTCAGGTCCAAAGCCATTAAAGCAATTTGCAAAGCATCAGTTCCATTTGCACAAGGCACCAGCTGTTTTACATTCAGATAATCTGACAGGTTTTGGCCAAATGTCTTTACCTCCGGGCCATTTATAAATGCTCCGTGCGCCAGAACTTTTTGGATTGCAGTATCCAATTCGATTTTGCAGGCCTCATGCTGGCTTACAAGATCAACCATTTGAATTTGTTTGGCAATTTTCAGGGCTTCTGGCATAAGTTTGATTCGAAAAAACCTGATCAAATATACTAATTGAAATGAGTATAAAGAGTGATTTTATTGAAACTGTAAATCCACTTATCAGATTGCCAAATTGATATTAGACACTTAAAAGTATATTTAGAAATTATTCTTTCACAATTGATTTTGTAACAATTCCATTTTCAGATTGAAATGAAACTAGATATATGCCAGGTTCTAAAATGCTAAAATCTATGCTTCTCATATCACCCGCAACGGAAAAAATTGGAACTCCTGCTATATTTCTTATTGCAATAGATATAAGTTTTTGCTGAGTTTCTATGTGTAAATGATTTTTTACAGGATTTGGAAAAAAAGCTAACTGAAGATTTGAAACCGGTTCATTTAAAGCTGTTAAAATCTTATCAATTTTATAATACTTGCCTCTGAATTTCAAATCTAATATTGCTGATTTTGCAAAGGCGTTCGGAATTTTAATAATATAATTCAAGCGACAGAGTGCCAGAAGGGCTCCTTTGGCAGTATCAATTACTGATATTTTCATTGTATCACCATTGAAAGATCGTGGAGCAATTAGTTTAAGAGCAATGCCTGCCCATCTTTTATCATTTATTATTAAGGTATCATTCTTAACAGTAAATATTACGGAATCAGGTAAAAACCTACTTTGGAAATTGCAATCAACCTGACGAACTTTCAAAGTGTCAGCATTTTGTGACTTTGATGCAAAGGCAAAACAAAACAAGAAAATAGTTGTAAGTAATAATGTCTTCATAAAATTGATTTGTAGATTGTTTAAAAACGTAATAAAAATAAGAAATAATTTTATTGGGTTACATAAATTTACAAAAAAAAGACACCCAATCTCTCAGGTGTCTTTCTTAACTAAATTACTGTTGGTGGTCTACAACCAAACGAACTTTCTGAACTCCAGGCTAAAAAAATCTTCCATTTCTTCGTATTCGAAGCTTACCTTGCATTTGAGGCTTTTTAACCTGAATAATTTATTTTTTCCTATAGGGAAATCATAGAC
>JACMRH010000052.1 GCA_014376535.1 Cytophagales bacterium
ACTGGTTTACTTGCTTTGCCTTCTTTATCAATCATGGAGTACCAGATATCTGTGCCTCCATTTCCACCTTTCATGTCAGAAACAAAATATAGTATCTCCTGCTCTGTTTTTCCACTTTTAATTTTAGCAGAAAAAGGTTGTGTAAAAGTATGAGTAGTATGGTTTACTCCTTTTAGTTTCTTAGGATTTGAAAGCCCTTTTTTAGTTGAGTCGGAAACGTATATTTTACACTTCATTTTACCTTTAACCATGTGGCATCTGGTCAGGTAAAATCTTTTGCCAGAAGCAGAATATGCACCATTTGCGCTGTGTTCAAAGATGCTATTTACATTTGGCTGCTCTTCAGGCATTTGCCATAAGCTGTCTTTTAAAGTTGCTGTATAAATTTTTGTATGTTCGAAATGCTTATCCCCATGTCTTACTGTAATTACGCTGTCTTCCTGTATGGAAGAATATACTAAAACGGAATCATTTTTTAATCTTGGGGCAAAATCAGAGTATCCTGAATTTATATTGCTGTCCATGTTAATCACTTCCACATATTTTAACCTGTCTTTGTTAGACAAGGCAAATTCGCAGGATAAAACCTCATTTTTGGCCCATGCTCTATTGTTTTCTCCTTTTTGTTCTTTGTAAGTGCTATTGGCGAAAATATCAAATACTTCTCTCGCCTGGTCATACTTTGCGTTGTATTTAAGAGATTCTCCATACCTGAAAGTGGCGATAGATAAATTGGCCTTCTTTTTCTTACTCAGGTCTTTATTCTCAGCAAGTTTTGCATACCATATTTCTGCATTTTTATAATCTCTCGAATTAAAATAAGACTCAGCAAGCCTGAATATATAATCCTGGTTATCAGGTTCTTTGACTAAAAGTTCCTTGAAATGATCTATCGCAGCATAATAACCTCCTTGTTTTATCAGGTTTATTGCCACTTCTTTTCTTTTGGTATTTGATAGCGTTTTTACTTCTCTTGTTTGGCCAACGGCGCATTTCAGAAAAGACAGGAAAAACAGGTTGAGGACAATGAAGTATTTCACAGGAAATAAGGTTAGATAGTAGGCTTAGAAAAATTTACAAGGAATTGTGGTTTCGCCTGGTAGCGCCCTTCTAAGAAAGCCCACATAAATTAATGAGATTTCCCAGGCACCAACTGTAGCTCTTTCCCTGCTAATCATCGGTGGGGCAGCATTTTTTACATTTCTTAGGCTGGAAGCATTAAAATCATAGCTGAAGGCACCTTGATAATGCCCCCATTTAATGCCTACCATTGCAATGGCTGCATCTTTTGCACGTCCCCAACCACCCAAAAATGCGGTTGTTGGAAGTTTTGCATCCGGATTAAAAGTATAACCTCCAAAAAGACCAAGGTTAACCTCAGTAGCCTGGGCCTGATATACCAGTAAAAAATTTGGTGATACTGACCATTTTTTATTGAAAGTATAAATGAATCCGGGATTTAAAACATGTCTAACCGGGAGAGTTGCCCTTGAATTTGATAAAGGCGATTCTTTGGGTTGCGTGATATTGTTTGCTGCGTACCCTGCGAAAATATCTATCTTTTTGTTTAGGATAAAGTCCCAAAATAAACCTGCATTTAGGTTTATATAACTGTATTTATTGGCAGTCAGTTGTTCGCCGGAAGCAATTGAATTGTCTGCCTGATAGCTGCTGTTTATTTGATTATCAAAAACAAGGTTGTTTTTATTAAGCCCTTTTGTCACATAAGATGGTTGAACTCCAATACTTAGCTTATGGCGTTTTAATTCATCCAGGGTTTTAGTACCTGATAATGATAAACCAATATTTTGATTGCTGAACATTCCGTCACCTATTTCATCATTCATGGCTACCAGGCCAACTCCCCACATATCCAGTTTGAAGGGATTTTTGATAAAATTTATATCAGCAAATACAGCTGATGTAACAAATGCAGAGTTAATAGCTTTCCATTGATTTCGGTGAATAATCCCAACCCTAAAATCTTCTCTGATCCTACCTGTCAACGCTGGATTTAAGGTAAGAGGTGAATTATAAAATTGGGAAAAATGGAAATCCTGGGCATGGACCGATAAAGCCAGAGCTGAAATAAAACAACTCAATAATATTTTTTTTAACATTTAGGTTTAGTGTTTAATTCTAAAATAGAATCTAAATAATGTTTCGTGTTATTTAAGTAAAGTCAGATTGCCTTTTTTAATCAGATCATTGCCATAGCCTGTTTTCACCACTGCATAATAAACATATGACCCAACTGGTTGAATTTGCCCATTATAGACACCATCCCATAGTAAATAGCCCCTCTTTAAGGCATCTTTTTCAGGAACTCCAGTTACAGAATGGATAACTTCTCCCCAGCGATTGAAAATCTTAAACTCTTTAATTTCTTTAATACCTTTTCCGACTCCTAAAAGTAGGTCATGCAATCCATCTTCGTTAGGACTGAAAGCATTCGGTAGTTCAAAATAAGCATTAACGTCTACTTTTTTAGTTACTGAATCTTTGCAACCTTCTTTAGTTCTTACAGATAGGGTTATATCATACATGTTCTTTTCTTTTGGAAAAGGAGGCCCGAAATAAGGATAAGTATATTCTATGTCAAAAGAACTTGTCCCGGTTGGGGATTCAATAAATTTACCATCGCCCATGTTCCATTTCCAGTATTCTGCATTTATGGATGTTTCATCAAACTGAATCGGCTCATTTCCAAGATAGTCCTGGTCCTGAGTGTTTTTTGCAGTTGCGGTAAAGTCAATTGATGGTATTTTGTTAACCTTGGCAATTTTAATATCTGATTTTGAGAAACAACCATTGCTGTCTTTTACAGCTAAACCGATAGGGTGCTCACCAACCTCGAAATTTTCCATCAAAATATTAGATTTGGTTTTTCGTGCTGCTTTTGTTGTATCTGGAATATTTGGATCTTCTCCAGGTGGAAATGCAGAGGAATAGAACCAATAGTAAGTGCTGATTTTACTGTTTATTCCAGGCAGCGAACTTACACCATTCAAGGTGTTTTTAAGGCCATAACAAACTGTGTCAGTTTTTAACTTTGCCATAGGAGATGGTTTTACTATAACTAACATAGTATCAGTACCTTTGCAACCATAATAGTTTTTGGCGTTTAACACCAGTACATAGGTTTTAGGGTCAGAAAACTTTTGATTGAAGGGATATTCTTTAAAAGAATTGCCACTGTAGCTCCAAACTAGGCTGTCTCTTTCATCAATAGG
>JACMRH010000472.1 GCA_014376535.1 Cytophagales bacterium
CGATCGTGATGGGTGAATCAAATGTGACGATTGGATCAGCCACGCCGGAACCTTCGGTTATGCTTCCTATTCGGGAAATTCCATTTCCCAAGATTACGGCCATGTCCCGTGTAGCTGCAACAATATCCGGGAATGGGAAGACTTTGAAAGAGGCAGAGAAGAATATGGAGAAGGTGAAAGAGGAGGCAATGAAGAATGGCTTTCTGGAAGATTATACATTCAGTATATAATTCAACAGATGAGATTTGAATATCCAATTAAAATAACGTCAGATACCGAAGAAGGGATTGAAGATAAAGTTGTAAAACTGATGGGGAGCCAAAATACATTGGGCTTTTATCCAATAGGAAGATTGAATAACTGGCATGGGGGAATTCACTTAGAAGGTAAGGATGAGGTACTTGCGATAGCAGACGGGAGAATTATTGCCTACAGGCTTCCTAAAACATACCTTATTGAAACAATTGCAGGTATAAATTATGAATATTCGAATGGTTTTGTTCTCATCCAACACGATTACAAAAGCCCCAACGGTCTTGAATTGACTTTTTATAGTTTGTATCATCACCTTTGCAGTTATGAACAATTAATAAAAGATGACAAGCCTCTAGCAGATTTTATTGTAAAAAATGCGTTTATGGTAAAAGGAACTGCCACTGTAGAAGAGGTGAAAGGGGATCATTATAAAAGTAGTCCCAGTGCTACCACTAATTTGGGTTTCCTGGCCAAAGGAACTGAAATCACGAAAGTTGGAAATCCAAGTGGGGATTATCAAAAAATTACTAGTGCTGCTATTACATCTAGTTCTGCATTTATAAAAAAAACACATATCAAGGCCACTGTTGCATCCACTAATCTAGACATAGTTAAGAACTGTGATAAACCTGTAAAAGCAGGAACTCTTATTGGTCATACAGGAATGTATGGGTTTGAAAAGCAAGCTAATTATCACGCATCCCATCTGGATGTTTTTACTGCGGATAGTGTTACAGATTTTTTAAATGGTAAAAGTGAAGACATTGCTGATAGCAAAAATTATTTTAAAATCTCTGAGAATAAAGAACTTAGAAAGGTAACGCCCTACTCAATGAAAAATGGATGGAATATCAAGGTGCTTACACCAGGTATTAATTATTCGAGAATAGAGCAAAGTGCTATTGAGGGGACGGTCCTTTACTCAGACTTGGTTGACAATAATAAAAAAAATAAGGAAGGTCTTTATTACTACACGAGCAAAACTGGTGAAGCATTTGGAAGGAATAATTCCGAATTTAAATCTTTATTGAAAGCAGGTTCCGTTTTAGTGAAGGTTACTGCTTTTGAGGAAACAGTAAATGGTATAAAAATAAAAAAGAGGAATGTAAAATTGGAACCAACTGATAACCGAAAATATTGGGTCGCCAATTCAAAGTTACCATCAGGAACGTCAGAGCTTCAATTCGATTTAACTGAACTGTTTTTGGAAGATCCAGGAACTGTATTAATTGATAAAGTTGAAGTGGATGTTATCCTCCGGAAAAATGCACTAAAAATGGTAAAGGACGAACATGGAATATTTTGGTATTTCGTCAAATGTTCCTACCTAAAAGATGGGGCAAGAAAAACAAAAAGTGGATGGATCAAAGAGCAAGATGTGTCTCCCGTTTCTGCCTACAATTGGAAAGAGTTCGGCTTTTCAGCTTTGGAAGATCTCAATGACAAATTTGTCTATGAATTTGAAGAAACTCCTGCATTTTTGAAAAAGATTCTTAAAGAAATTGATACTATTACCCAAGAGCAAGATGCGTTTGACACAGATCGACCGGATATATTAACAGCCTTTGAGCTTAGAAACGCATTAAGTAAAACACATATTGCTAAAGGTTTATCTCATTTAGTATGTAAACATACAAGTGAATGGGCATGTGATAAAGCAACGGTTAAAAGTGAAGTAAGTACCTTTCTAGAAAAAGGAATAAGTAAAGAAGAAAATCATTTAAGAAAAGAAGAATTTAAGAAAAGGAAACAACAAATTTTGGATTCTATTGATCTACGCCTTCCTAAATTGAATATTTGGGATGAAATCCAAAACGGAAGTTTATCCTCCATCACATCTGTTACTGCCACAGCTTCTGCAACTAATACAACTCCACTAAGGAAGTTTCCGACGGAGAAAAAAGTCTACCATTTCCATCCGATTGCTTTTGTGGAGCACATGAAGAGAATCACTGAATGTAATTGTGGGAGATATTTAGGTTTAACATTTCTTTGTGTTGTTAGCGAATACGGAATTGGTCCTAAACATAGTGGTTCAGAAAGTTTAGCTAGCTATAAAGATTGGGACAAGGTGATTGAAAATGGAGTGATAACTGAAGATGAAAAGCTTATTATAATCGCAATGTCTGAAAACGAGGGCAATATGGATGCAGTTCAGTCATATGACGATCAAGTGGTATCAGTTGGAGCAATGCAAAAAACTGTTAATATTACAGGCAGTGGAGAACTTCCTATTCAGATATGGGAGTTTAAAAATGATTATCCGGAGAAGTATGAGACGTTATTTCGGGGCTGCGGTTGGACTGTAGAAATTGCTTCGGATAAGAAGAAGTTGTATTATCAGGATCCATCACTTAATTCTCCCAAGGTAACCGGAACAGATCTTAAAAATTTAATTAGAACAGGTTTTGATTCCTCTACAAAGAACAAACGCTTAGTTTGTACACCTTTAAACGCTTTTGTTTTTGCATGCAAAGATTTAGACTTTCAAGCGAAACAACTTGAAGATTTTATTAAAAGATTAATCGAAGCGATTGATAAACAGCCTGTAAAAACGTATTCTGGATCCAAATCTATTTCTAATATATCTGCATACCATACGCACAAAATTAGTGATTATGTAAAAAGTAATTTAGGAAAAGCAGTCGTATTAGACCATAGCATAAATAGACCTGCGTGGCCGATTTTTGATTTTGGATCAGCATTAAATACTTTTTATACTGCAAATCCCACAGTAAGTAAAGATCCTACAACTTGGGGTAATAATCATAACACTTATGAAACAGAGATTTTAGAAACTTACGGACCTTCAAGAGATATGACAGATGCTTCCGATCGTTATACCGCCTTAAAGAATAAATTATAAAAGAATGAGAATTTTATTACTTGCATTTATTATTAAAGTTTTAACATTTACTACTAGTTCTAATGCACAATCAAAGGAATTTGTTTATCAATCAAATAGTGGAGTTTCTGTTGTCTTTTTCAATCATATAGCCACATCAACAAAAAAAAACATTAGTATTTGGAAGGGATTAAAAATTAGAACGCAATCAGGAACAGAACATGTTGTATTTAATGACACCAAAGGAGATGTTTTGATATCCGATGTTGTAGTTGGTAAAAGTTCAAATTGGCGATGGTCAAAAGATTCTAAGGTTTTCTTATTTCATTTAACATTAATGTTTCCAGAAATGGGAATAGAGGAAATTAATCCTCTAAACTGTTTCGACAGCCCATTAACGGGAGTAGATATCGAAGGAAAGACAGTAGCTGTATATGTTAGAAAGGAAGGCACACAATTAGTAGGAGCTAATATTAATACCTGCAAAGGTAGCTTTGCATATCAAAGTCATGATTATGAACTTGATATACTCAATGACGATGGAAAATATGAGCCAGTCACTTTTAAACTAATAAGGGAATTATTTTTAGCTGACTTTAACAAAGTTGAATCAGGAATTAAAAAAGGCAATAGCGATGCATTGACGGAAGTTTTTACTGATACTCTCCTTAATGATTACTTACAAAAGTATCCGATCAACTCGTTTAATAAATCTTTCTACAACAATATTGGGTACTACTTTGAGCAACAAAAATTATATCCTCAAGCGATAACAATATTGACTAAGGTATTAGATTACGACAAAAAAAGAACCGTTGCTTACCTCAACCTCGGAGATGCCTATTTTGGCTTAAAGAATTCAGTTAAAGCCAAAGAAGCCTACAATAAATACATAACTTTAATGAAAAAATCCGGTAAGGAAGCCAAGATTCCTAAGAGAGTTTATGATAGAGTAAAATAAGTCTTCCATTCCAATTATTAATACGAGTTGCAAACTCGCAATAGCGTAAACATTCTCGGACTAACTGGGGAAGACCAGCTATTCCAGTTTCCCCCAATAATCTCGAATCCTTATTAAAAGTGCTAAAACAACTGTCAAATCTATTTTTTTGATATTAATTTAGATGTGTCTTTAGTAAAATCCGTTAGCAAATTGATGTTTAGAACTCGATCCAGATTCTGGCTAGAAGTGTAAATAGCTCCTTCTGTAGAGGAGCTATTATGATAAAAGCATTGGA
>JACMRH010000473.1 GCA_014376535.1 Cytophagales bacterium
AAGCATGTAACCCTAGGTATGATAACGCTGCACCCCGGCGGAATTCCGCACGGCCCACACCCAGGATTGGTAGAAAAAAGTATTGGTAAAACCGAAACCAAAGAACTCGCCGTAATGGTAGATACTTTCCGACCATTAAAACTTACACAATACGCCATTGAAATTGAAAACGATGGGTATGTGATGAGCTGGGCGGAGTAGGGAGAAAAGGAATTTGGGATTAGGAATTTGGAGTGGACTCCATGCTACATAATCCTTATTCCAAATTCCCAATTACTTTTTTTAGGGGCTGTGAGCATTGTAATTTTTTTCAGCTTTTTAAACGGGCTGTCTGTAGTAGTGCCGCCACTCAGTTTAAATGTATTTAAAGGTTTACTATGGCGTCAGCTACTACTGCCCATCCCGCAGCCTTTGGTCAATGTATCCTTTTTCAACTTTTATCAAAGAGAAGATTATAAGTTAGAAAATATCGATTAACTGTATTGTTTTCTCGATCATCAATGAATCAACTCATTTGTAAATAAGTTTTGAAGTAAAATTCTATCATTTTCCAAATTGTTTTTTACAAGCCATTTTAAAAATATTTCTACTCTTTCCCGCTGCATTTCACCACAGTCATTTTCAGTTCCAAAATATGGAGCAGTAACTTCCAGAGACTTCATAAGATCAATGTTATTTAGATCATATTTGGTTACGTATTCTTTCAAAATATTTACTGCCTGCAATTTATTTTGTATGGCAAATTGGTAGCCGTTTTTTGTGGCTTTTATAAAATGTTCATATTCCTTTCGGCTGGTAATTATATTATTTTTCTCAGTAATTATTACTGGAGAATAGCAGTAAGGAATATCAAAATCGGTCAACTGAAATTTATTTAATGGGATATTTTTTGAAGCTGCCTCTATGCCCTCCCAATTATTAAATATCCATGTGGCATCTGCTTTATGTTGTAACAATGTATTCCAGATGCCAAGTTTATCAGGGTATATAAATTGTATATCTCCGCTTCCGCCATCGTTTTTGATGAGCTCTTTCACAATATGGTCTTCATACCTAGCTTTGTAGGAAGCGTAAATTTTTCCATCCAAGTCTTTGGGTCTGTTTATACCTACAGAAGATAGTGTTGCAATACTGCTGAGATCCTCTTTTAAAATAGCAAAAACAGCAATTGCATTTACACTCTTTAATTTATTATTCAGGCTGATGACCGTTTCAAATGGCGCTACAGCAAAATCTGCTATGCACATCTCCAGTTTCTTACCCGGTGTTAAATTATAATTATCATCAGCAGGATTTAAGATCTGAAGATCAATTTTCTCTTCCCGGTAAAACCCCATTTCTCTGGCTACAAAAATTCCGATGTGGTTAATATTCGGTGTCCAGTCCAGCGCAATTTTAATACTTGTCATAGGTTGTTTAATATTTTAATTCATCAAAATATTTTTTAATTAAAATTAGGCAAATCTTAGGGCCCTTTGCTCCTTCTTCTTTGCGAGCCATATTTCACTGCTGAGAAAATGAGGTAAATGAGTTCCCGCAGAGTAGAAAATCTTTGCGTCCCTTTGCGCCTTTGCGTCTTTGTGGTTCAGAAAAAATATTTGTGGTTCAATTTATTTTGGCAATTCCATTAATAATTCCTCCGTTTGCTCCAAAGT
>JACMRH010000474.1 GCA_014376535.1 Cytophagales bacterium
TCTAAAAATTCCAAACAAACCTTTTCTTACTTTTTCATATTTTTCCCTGGGTTTCTCTGAATTGAGTTCTTCAAGGTCTTCATTAGCTTCTTTAAGGTTTTCAGGAATCGCCCCCTTGTAACTAATCACGAATTCTGAAAATCCATTGTACGGAACAGTAGGAACTATGTTTTTGAACTTAACCCTGCTATCTACACCATTTTCTTTAAAATACTCAAGAAATGCCTGTTTTCTCATTTCTAATAATTCATCATACCTTTTTCTTATAATTTTGTCCCCAATTATATGATAAGCCTTTTGTTGTATTGTGAATAACATATGGTCTTTAACACGTGCTTCAATAAACTTCCTGAAACCTTCATCTTTAACTGACATCTTTTCAACATTCATAGAATCATCTCCAGAAAGTGTTTGACCTTTTCTGTTATTGGATTCCAGAAAATACTTCTTTTTGGCTTCAAAAAGCATAATATATTCTTTTTCCTTTGCGTCAAAAATTAGTGGTTCTATGATAATCGTAGCATTAGCACTATCCTTCATAAAATCAGCTATTTTTTTCAGGTATTTTTTCTGTGTATCACGAAGTTCAGTTTGTCTGGTAGTCCACGTAAGCATTAATGATTTCTCAACATCCCTTTCCACTTTCTTCACTTCAAACCTGTAAGGTGTCGTTGCAGGTTTTACAAAAATATTTTTCAGCACGTCGAATATAATATCATGTAAATGAAACTTTGGGTCTTTTAAATTGCCAGTAATAGGAACTTCATAATCAACCACATTACCTCTTTCCCTTATTAAGGCCATTACCCACGGAAGTGGGATCCATTTTGTATCATCCCTCTTTAGTTTTTTAGTAACTCTTGGGTCAATTATTAATAAATGGTTCTTGCTGTCTATTTTTTGGTTTCGTACATTCCATGTTCCGTTAAATTCAATCGTGCCTCTATCAATTGGAAATGAAGTATATGTGATCAAAAAAGGGTTGAATGCTGCTACTGGAAGCTTTTTAAGAGTATAGTTTAAATCAAAATCACCGTCAGTTTGCGGGTTCATGCTAAGCTGAAGCCCAAAATCTCCAAATGGTTCTATACCAGTATTTAGTTTGACATTAAACCGCCTGTTATTTTTGTCAATAGAGTCCGCTAATACGGTAAAGGGATTTAATCCGATAGAAAATTTTTCCCTCAACGAATAATCACTGTATTTAAAATCTGCCTTGTAGATTGCTATTTTATTGATTTTATAATAGCTCTTAAAGAAATTTTGAGAAAGAATTTGAACATATTTTGCTATCTCCAGCACCAAGTTGAATTTCTCAGGGTTGTTGTTGACTGCTTTTACATTTTGTCCTTTCTTTCCAAACATCTGTTGAATATTATCAAGAGAATCGTACTTCTCGTACCTGAAATAAGGCTTTAAAAGCATAACAGAATCAAACATGTAAACCTTGTTTTTTGGGCTAACATCCTGCATATCAACAACAAATTTTTCGAAAGATCCATAATCTTCATTAGCATTTTTACCAAAGTGGAAATCAGAAAGTGCTATTAATCCGTTAATATTGATATTTTCTTTATCCTTAAAATTTCCGGTTGCCTTTACATTGGCGTCTAAAATCGCACGGAACTTCCCATACTTGCTTAGGTCCTTCAAATATTGCTCAATTAGTTTCAAGTCAAATTTGTCAACTACTGTAGCCAATCTGTAATCATTTGATTTGAGGTTTATTGTAAAGTTGCCTTTAACATTACCACTTCCTATACCTGGCAAAAATGAGAATTTAGCTGCAATTGTATCTCTGTCCCAATACATACCATCAGATTCGAAATTGAATTCTTTGACAAAATAGTTTACAGGAGTTTGTTTTTCATCATAATGAAACTCCCCATTTTTAATTTTTACTTCCAGCAAATTAAAATGAACAGGAACTTTATTAGTGTCTATTGGAATGCTATCCTTTTTAGAAAACTTCTCAATTAAATCTGTAAAATTGAAATGCTTTTTGTCCTGTTTGATGGTAATATATGGCCTGTCAAGTGTAACTGATTCAATTTCGTAGATTTTATTAAGTGCCTTTAAGACGTTTAAATTTACACCTAATCCATCCAGGGAAAAGAAAACACTGTCACTTTTAAGCTCAAAAAGCTTTAAACCACTAAAATGTATGCTACCTGTAAATGGGTTTACATAAGCCCAATCCATAGTTATCTGACGTCCAGTATACTTTTCATCATACTTTTCAATCATATATTTGGTAAGCGGAGAAATAAACAATATCGCGAGAACGACTATTAAGATAATAATACTTAATATTATTAAAAGTGATTTTTTAATCTTTGATAGTGCCATAACGAAATTTGTTCGATTTTCAAATACAAAATGTTTCAGTTTAAAAATCTGAAATCAATATAAGAATTTTCAGCGTTCGTCTAAAAGTTCATGCCACACAGTGAATTAAAATTTAATTATAAAAAGAAACTGAAAATATGAGAATAATATAATTCTTGTATTTTTATAATGTTTAACCCTACCTTACTTATATTTTTGGATTTATCTTAAGGAGAAGATATTTGACGGCAGGAAATCTTATTTTCATTCAATTAATATAAGATGAAATTTATATGAAAAATTAATTTCTTGCCTTTTAAAATGCAATCCAATACAAAATGTATATAATATTACATCCAACTTTTTTTAAATTAATTTATGCTATACCAGTAAAAATTATAATATTTTTTATTTTATTTGAGAGTTAAATTCTAAAATCATATTAATTATGTTAAAACTATTACTAATTAGAAGGCATTTTTTTCGATTTTTTAAAGAAAATCATACATTACATGTTTTCTTAATATCATCTTTTGTAATTTTTAAATCTTATGGACAAACTGATTCTGTTAGAACAGTAATTCCTACAGATAGCGTATCAAACCAAACTACAATATCAAATAATCCTAATCAAACTGAAAAGGAAATTAAAGGAAAAGTTCTAGACAAAGAGGGGGAGCCTATTATTGGTGCTATTGTAACAATCAAGGGAACTAGTATCGGTACTACTACAAATGAAAATGGAGAGTATACTCTTAAAGTACCTGCTGCAAATTCAGAAGGTACTCTAGTTGTATCTTATGTTGGCTACGCTCCTATAGAATTACCGTTAGCAACTACCACAAATTTTGATACAACACTTCAGGAAGACTCCAAAGTTTTGAGCGATGTAGTTGTTATTGGTTATGGTACACAAGAGAAAGAAGATGTTACTGGTGCAATTTCAACTGTAAAAGGTGAAGATTTAGCAAAAATTGTGGTTACAGATGCTACTCAGGCACTACAAGGTAGGGCACCTGGTGTTACAATTACCCAGAATAGTGGCTCTCCAGGTTCTCCGTTAACAATTAGGGTTCGTGGAGTTGGAACCACAGGTAACGCATCTCCTCTTTTTGTTGTAAATGGTGTTCCAGTTGGTTTCGACATAAATTACCTCAATACGAATGACATTGAATCAATAGATGTACTAAAAGATGCTTCAGCTGCCGCAATTTATGGTTCTAGGGCTGCTAACGGTGTTGTTTTAGTAACAACTAAAAAAGGTTCTCCTAAAAAAGCAACTTTTGATTTTAATATACTTTTTGGTCTATCTAAAGAATGGAAAAGATATAAACTACTGGATGGCCATCAATGGGCAACTTTGAGAAATGAGGCTGCTTTAGGTGCAGGTCAAAATCCTTCATTTAATACAGATACTATAGGTGCTGGTACTGACTGGCAAAAAGAAGTATTTCAAAGAGCCATGATGCAGAGCTATCATTTAGGAGCTTCAGGAGCAACTGAAAAATCTACATATTATGTTTCTGGTGGATATTTACAACAAGGTGGAATCGTTAAAAATTCAAATTACGAACGATATACTTTTAACATAAATAACACTACCCAGCTTTCTAAAAGATTTACATTAGGTACTTTTTCAAACGTAGCATTCTCTGATCGTCTTATTGCAAATGACGCTGGTGATTATACTTCAGTGATTTCTAGTGCGCTGGCGATGGATCCAGTAACTAAAGTTGTAGCTACAAGAGGACAAGACTCTTCTTTTGCTGGTGGTTTAGGAGAAACAGTAAATCCTGTTGCACTTATAAACAACAGAACAAACAGGCAAAAAGGCATTAACTATTTAGGAAGTTTTTATGGAGAATATAAAATTCTTAAATATGTTAAACTAAAATCTGCTTTGGGTTATTCATATAACAATGCTACTACTAGTGATTTTGAAGCAAGGTATTTTGTTAAAACCGGCCAATCAAGAGATTTAAGTAACGTAATCAGAGATCAAACTACTGCCAGTACGGTAATTTGGGAGAATTCGGCAGCATTTGAAAAGATTTTTGCGGAGAAACATAAATTTGGAGCTTTACTTTTGTATGGTATTCAAAACTCCAGATCTGAATATACAAGAGTAACAAAAAGCAATACAACCAATAATGATCCAAATAGTCAATATTTTGATGCAGCTCTGAAAACAGATGCTTTTGCAGAAGGTACTGCAACTGAAAATGCATTGCTATCTTATCTGGCACGAATAAACTATGAGTACAGAAATAAATATTTATTTACTGCGAATTTAAGAAGGGATGAATCATCAAGGTTCCCGAAAGGCAAAAGAGCAGGTTTGTTCCCTTCTGTGGGAGCAGGTTGGAAGATTTCTGAAGAAGGTTTTTTTGAGGGCATAAAACCAACTATTAGTTTCTTAAAACTTCGTGCAGGCTGGGGCAAAACAGGAAACCAATATTTATTTGGCCCTTCAGCAGATTATCCTTACACAACAAACGTTGCTAACAGACAAAATTATTCTTTTGGCAACAACATTGTTGCAGGAGCTGCTTCGCAAAGTATAGGAAACCCTAACATTACATGGGAAAAAGTAACAACATCTAACGTAGCATTAGATTTTGGCTTTTTTAGAGACCGTTTGACTTTCACTGTTGACTATTTTACAAGAACAACAGAGGACATGTTACTTAGAAAACAAGTTCCGGCAATAGCAGGACTAGAAAACAATCCTTATATAAATGGTGGTAAAGTTCAGAACAAAGGAGTTGAATTATCAGCTGAGTATAGAGAACAACAAGGTGATTTCAAATACCGTGTTGGAGCTAATATAACCTTTATAAAAAACAAAGTGATAGAAGTAGGTGATCCTATTTATGATGGAACATTCAGAGGAAACAATTTGAATATCACTCAAAATGGAGGTTCTATTGGTGAATTCTATGGTTATGAAACTGATGGAATTGTTCAGACAGAAGACGAGGCCAGAGCTTTACAATCTTTTCAAAGTGGAGTGAAAGCTGGTGAGTTCAAGTATAAAGACAGAAACGGAGATGGTGTAATTAACGATAAAGACAAAACATCTTTAGGCAGTGCAATACCTAAATTTACTTATGGTATAAATGCAGACTTGTCATATAAACGTTTTGATTTATCAGTTTTATTCCAGGGAGTTTCTGGCAACAAAATCTTCAATGGTTCTAAGTATGTATTGGAATCTCCTGATATGCTAAACAATAATAATAAATCAACTGCTATGTTAGATCGCTGGACTGGTCCGGGAACTTCTAACACAACTCCAGGTGTTTCATTAGCACCTTCTAAATTAGGCATGGCACCTTCAAACTACTACATAGAAAGTGGCTCATATTTCAGATTAAAAGTTTTACAAATCGGTTACACTATAGCTGATAAGTATACATCTAAGATCAAAATGACAAAACTTAGAGTTTTCGTAGGTGCCCAGAATTTGTTGACTTTTACAAAATATACAGGATTAGATCCTGAAATCGGTCAAAACAACTATTCTCAGGTAACTGGTGTTAGAAACCCATCTCCATTAGACTTTGGAATAGACAGAGGTGGAAACTATCCACAGGCTAGAACATGGCAAATTGGTTTAAATGCATCATTTTAATTCTTTATAATTTTATTATGAAAACTATATATAAAACTTTGCCTCTGGCAGCATTGCTTGTTGCAAGCGGATGTAACAAAAAATTTCTTGATAAACAGCCTTTGGGTCAATCAACTGAAGCCAGTTATTATAAAACAGATGCTGATATGATCAGTGCGGTGAATGCTGCATACGATCCTTTAGGTTGGGAATCTTCAGGAAATACGGCAAATGTGTTTTTTAACTTTTTCTTCGGGGATATTGCATCAGATGACGCAATCGCTGGTGGAAATGGATCAGAAGCCAGGATAGTTCCTTATGCTGAATTTACCGTGAATTCACAGGACGTTGGCTTACTAGAGCTATGGAAGAAATACTACATTGGTATTTACAGAACTAACCTTGTTTTGACGAAAGCTCCCGAATCTAGCGCCTCTGAAAGCACTAAAAAAAGAGTTACAGGAGAAGCCAAATTTTTGAGAGCTTTTTATTATTTTAAACTTGTTGAGATGTTTGGTGATGTTCCTTTGATTACATCCATCTTGACAGCTGATCAATACAAACAGGCAAAGACGCCTAAGTCGGTGATTTATTCGCAAATAGAAGCTGATTTAATTGATGCTACCTTAAATCTTCCAGCAGTACAGGGAGAGCCAGGGAGGGCAACAAGTGGAGCTGCTCAAGGTTTGCTGGCCAGAGTTTCAATGTTTCAAGCGAAATGGTTGCAAACAAAAGAGGCTGCTGAAAGAGTTATTTCTTCCGGTGTGTATGCATTAGAAACTGATTACAATAACATTTTTGCAGTTAATAATAAAAATGGCAAAGAATCTGTATTTGAAATTCAGGCTTCCTCTGCAACAATTGTTGGGGACGAGAGACAAAATGAAGGGACATTCATTAACAAATACATGGATCCAAGGGATCAGGGTGGATTTGGTGTAAACGTACCTTCACCTGAACTTATTAAGGCTTTCGATGATGAAGCAGCTAAATGGGGTAAAGTTGATCCTAGAAAAAAGGCAACTGTTATATCTAATGGAGACACCGTTTCGGGCAATGTAATTACTACCAAAAACGGTGAGGATTTAAAAGTTCCAGGTGTTAACTATTACAACAGGAAGTACTATGTATCTCCACTTACATTCTCAGGTACACAAACTAATGGCCCATCCAATCAAAAAGTGATAAGATTGGCTGATGTGTATCTCATGGCAGCAGAAGCATATTTCAATCTTGGAGCTGATAGTATGGCAATTAAATATGTAAACATTGTTCGTAAAAGAGTAAACATGCCTCTGTTAAAGTCTGCTGATTATTCTGGCGAAACACTTAGACAAGCCATCTGGCAAGAAAGAAGAATAGAATTGGCCATGGAAAGTCTACGTTTCTTTGATATTGTAAGGCAAGGAAGATCAGCTGAACTGATCAAAGCAACTGCAGAAGGAAAAAATTTCCAGAAAGGAAAAAATGAGGTTTTTCCAATTCCACAATCTGAAATCGATTTATCAGGCGGTTTACTTATTCAAAATCCAAGTTATTAAAAAATAAAAACATGAAAAAAGATCTTATAATTATATCGGTGGCCTTACTGGCAGTCTTCAGTTGCAAGAAGAAAACGCATGATCTGCCTTCTCCAGAAGCAGCACAAATCAAAACCACCCAGCTCGACGAAAACAGTTTCGTTTTCGAAAATGTTACCCCTACAGGTGGAGGAGCTTCAAAATGGGATTTTGGCGGCATTGTATCTTCGATTAAACAGAAAGACACTGTATTCTTCGGTTCAGTAGGAACTTATGATATTAAACTTACTTCCAACTCTAAAGGAGGTATTTCTAGTACTTCTACTCAAGTCACGGTAGTTAAAAGTAGTCCGCTTTCGGATTTTACGATTAGCAAGGCTGCATCTAAAAATTCCTTTGTAATAAATTCAAGTACTCCTGGAAATATCAGTTATAGAATTGAATATTCCAATGGAGAAATATTGAATACAGATAAGGACACAGTATACTTACCTTGGCAGGGACAATATACTGCTACCTTAACAGTAAAGGCTAACTATGGTGGCAGAGTAGTAACCTCTATTTCTAAACAAACAATAGATGTAGCAAGTGACGATTCAAATAACCCTATGTTAACCGATCCGGTTTACTTAAAGTTGACGGGTGGCTTAGCGCAGCCAAATGGTAAAACATGGGTTATGTCTCCAACAGCCAAACTTTCAGGAGTGGGACCTTATATTCCAAATGCTATAAATCTGGATTACTATAACTATCCTACCGGATATGACGGAGATGCTGCATGGAAAAACGGAGCTCTTCAAAATGAATACACATTTGTTATGAAAGGGTATCAGTATATTCCAAAGAATAATACTGTTACCATGCATTGGGCTTTTGCAAATGAATACTTCAACCAAAATCAGGCACAGTATTCAGATATTGCTCTTCCAGATCCAAAGCATGCACAAGCACCTTTCGTTCTTAGAAATGAAAATATAGGCGTAACTGGTTATACCTTAAAATTTGGTAACGAAAGTTATATCGCATATTTTGATGGAAGATATAATTACGAAATCGCCAAAATAACGAATGACTCCCTTTGGATAAGACATAAATACTCTGATGGTCCGAAAGATGATCCAGCAAAAGATGGCAATCAAAGAGTTTTATTATTTACAGTTAAGAAATAATTAAACTTATTAAAATCAAAGAAAGTCTCTAGGTTTAAATCTGGAGACTTTCTTTTTTATGACAAGACCATCAAACCCATCATCCATTTTTTATTTAACCAGTTGCAATTAAATTCTTCCAATGTATAATTTTTTTTCTTGGCATTATATTTTAAACTTTTAGCCAATTATAAAATAATTAATATTGCCCGCTCACTCCTTTAATTTAAGTTTGTGCCAAAATCAATGAGACAAAACATGTCAACTAAAAACAAGGCCATTTTACTCTTAGTTTCTTTAATTGTGGCCTGTTCCTTATTTTTCTCCTTTCATCCAGCAAAAAAATACCGCAGCAAACCTAATTATAGTTTTAAAACAGGTGAAAGACTGGAATATCGCTTGCATTACGGAATGGTAAATGCCGGAGAAGCTATATTAGAAGTAGATCCTCAATATTACGCTGTCAATGACAGGGTTTGTTATAAAATAAATGTGCTGGGCAGAAGTACAGGAAGTTTTGAGTTTTTTATGAAAATAAGAGACCAATTTATTTCTTATGTTGATACAGGTGCATTGGTTCCACAAAAATTTTGCAGGTCTATAAGAGAAGGAAAGTATAAACTTGATGAAACTGTTTATTTTGACCAATTGAAAAGTTTGTCAGTAACAAAGCGAAATAGCGACCCTGAAACAGTTAGCGCAGTTCCACAAAATGTTCAGGATTTGGTAAGTGGATATTATTATTTACGTACCATAAATTTTGAGCAACAAAGGATAGGTGATACAACCAATCTGGCTGCATTTTTTGAAGGTAAGAATTATGATTTTAAAATTAAGTTTTTAGGAAAAGATATTATTGATTCCAAATTTGGAAAGATACATGCTTATAAGTTGTCTCCTATTATGCCTGAAAATGAAATGTTTAAAGGTGGAAATTCAATAGGGTTCTGGATATCAGCAGATAAAAATAGGGTTCCATTGAAAGTTGAGGCCGTCATGTTTGTAGGTTCAGTTGACTTGGATCTAAAAGCTTATTCTGGCTTGAAATGGCCACTTGCCATTGTTAATTAACTAGTATTTATATCTTTTAGCCCAAAGGTGTTTTAATCTTTGGCGCATTTCATTCTCTCTTGGGTTATTACCAGGATCGAAAAGTATAGTTCCCGATAGTTTTTCAGGTAAAAATTCCTGTTCTGCAAAATTTCCTTCAAAATCGTGGGAATACATATATCCTGATCCATACCCTTGCTTTTTCATTAATCCCGTTGGAGCATTTCTCAACGCAAGTGGAACCGGCTGATAACCCGCTTCCTGAACCAATTTCTTAGCTTTCTTTATTCCCAGATATGAAGCATTACTTTTAACAGATGTTGCTAAATATGTAACAGTTTGGGCCAGGATAATTTCAGACTCTGGATATCCTATCATATTTACAGCCTGAAAGCAAGACGTGGCAATTAACAATGCATTTGGGTTGGCATTTCCAATATCTTCACTTGAAAGAATAAGGAGCCTCCGGGCTATAAATGAAACGTCCTCCCCTCCTTCTATCATTCTTGCAAGCCAGTAAAGAGCTGCATTTGGATCGCTTCCTCTTATTGATTTTATAAATGCTGAAATGACATCATAATGTTGTTCTCCATTTTTATCGTAAATGGCAATGTTTCTTTGAACAATTTCAGTAACTAAAACGTCTGTAAGTTCTGTAAGGGGATCAACTGATGAGGCCACCAATTCCAAAAGATTTAATAATTTTCTACCATCCCCTCCAGACAAAGAATAGAATGCACCAAATTCTTTAAGCTTAAGGTTTTTTTCTTTAATAATTTTATCCTGCTCTAAAGCCCTGTCCAATAGCAATCTCAAATTTAGCTCATCTAAAGAGTTTAAAACATAAACCTGGCATCTGGAAAGCAAGGCTGAAACAACTTCAAATGATGGATTTTCTGTAGTGGCACCGACTAGTGTAATTATTCCCTTTTCAACAGCACCAAGCAAAGCATCCTGCTGGGTTTTATTAAATCTATGTATCTCATCAATAAAAAGTAGAGTTCGCGGATTGTACCTCGCCTTTTCAATTATTTCTCTGACTTCTTTTACTCCAGAACTAATTGCACTCAAAGTAAAAAAGGGGATGTCCAAATTTTCAGCAATTAACTGGGCCAGGGTGGTTTTCCCTACACCTGGGGGACCCCAAAAAATTAAAGAGGGTACGTTTTTATTTGCAATCATTTTTCGCAAGACTCCCTTTTCGCCTGTCAGGTGAGGTTGTCCTACAAAATCGTCCAGGGTTTTAGGACGCATCCTTTCCGCAAGGGGTTGCATAATCTTATAAGTATTTATTCAAAGATAAATTGAATGGATTAGAATTCCAGATAAGGGATAAGCTTATTAAGTAAATCGGGTTCAATGGCTCTTGAGTTTCTCACGTCATCAACACTTTCTATTTTATGATGCAATCTGTAATTGACAAGAATTTTGGCTGATTTTCTTTTGATATACGGGTGCTTTGCAAGAGAGTCAAGTGATAAATGATTGATCTTAAGCTTCTTAACTCCAGTACTTGTAATTTTAAATGATTTAAATACTTTTTCAGCTACTAAACTATCTAAGCCATACACCTCATATAATTGATCCTGGGTTGTAAATCCTCCAAGGCTATTTCTATACTTTAATATTCTATTGGCTAGGACATTGCCAATTCCATTTACAGATTTTAAACTGCCTGTATCTGCCTGGTTTATTTCAATAGAAATCAAAGTTTTACTAACAGGCCGCTCCCATTCCTTTTTCTCCCATTTTGGTTTTTCCAATGTTTGCTCGGGCAGATGGATGAATGGTTCCAGTTTATTGTACGTTTCTTCTTGTAACCCATAAATTCTGGCAAATTCTTCTTTCTTCCTGAACCTACCGGCTTTATTTCGATAGTTTATTATTCGCTTTGCTAGAAATGATGGAAGTCCTAGTTTTAAAAAATCCTGTTCAGAAGCCAGGTTGGGATCGAATTCAAATAACTGAGGAGTTTTATAAATCTTTGAGCTTACTGACAGTTTTGGTAAAATGCTGTCGGCTTTTAATATTTCAATACTGGCAACAATAGGTTCTTTTTCAGGCTGATAGAGATCGTAAAGTGAAGGAAAAATCAGAACAAAAAGCAGAATTGATGCCAATACAATAAATCCATTTGATTCTCTTGTTGTGAATCCAAAGTAATGTCTTAACCAAACTTTTAAACCGTGCATGATTGTGACATGATCAAAATGTTTTAACCACAAGGTTCACAAAGAATGGCACAAGGTTCACAACGTAGCTTTTACAAAACAGCAACTTGTTTGGCAAGGACTGCGATACCTTCATTAAAAGTATGTGGTTTGTAACCAAGGTTTTTGATCGCTTTATCAATTATAAAACCTGTTTTTGGAGGTCTTTTAGCAGGTTGAGTGAATTTTTTAGAATCGCTTTCTACAATATATTGTTTATCCAGATTAAAATATTCCGCGGTTTTTATTGCCATCTGATAAGGTGATAAGAAATCACTACCTGATATATTGTATATGCCTGTTGCTTCCTTTTGTATTATTAAAAAACATCCTAATGCGAGGTCTTCTGCAAGTGTAGGTGTTCTCCATTGGTCGTTTACAACCTGGATGGTTTTTTTGTCTTCAAGGCTTTTTTTAACCCAAAGAACAATATTTGTACGGCTCATGTCTTCTGCAATACCATAAACTAAAACAGTTCTGGCTATAGCCCAGTCAATTTTACTTTTCATTAAAATCCTTTCGGCAGCAAGCTTACTGGTTCCATAGTAACTTATAGGCTTTGGAATAGCTTCTTCATCGTAAGGTCCATCTTCACCATCAAAAATAAAATCTGTAGATACGTGTAATAAAAACGATTTGTGCTTCTGGCAAGCTTCTGCAATGTATTCAACTGCTCTTACGTTCAATTGCCAACATTCGTCTTTTTGTGTTTCACATTGGTCAACATTGGTCATTGCGGCTGAATTTATAACAAACTCAGGTTTAAATTTATCCATCACCAATTCCACATCAGCCTTGTCTGTTATATCAAGTGAGTGGTAGGTATATCCAAGCTTATTACTTAAGCGATTTTCTCCTCTGGAAGTTGCAATCAATTCATAATCTGAATTTTGCGAAACTAATTCTACAAGTTTTTGACCTAATAAGCCGTTAGAACCTGTAAGAAGTATTTTTTTTGCCATTTTTATAGTATTGCGTATATCGTATTGTGTATTGCGAACTAGGATTGAATGTATTTATAACCGTAAAGCTTTGTTATTTTTTTCTTTTTTACCAATTGATTTTTAACTGACATTTTGATATCATTTAATGGCCGGTCACGGCCATCTTTTTGCTGAACAGCAATCTTTTCCACTACATCTATGCCAGCAATAACCTGACCGAAAACAGTATAGTTATTATCCAGAAAATGTGTTCCCTCGTTATTTTCTACAATATAAAACTGGCTTCCACTTGACTCCTTAGCTGGATTAACCTGATCTCCCATTCTTGCTGCTGCAACCGCTCCTTTAACATGTGTGTATTTGGTGTTAAATTCAGCAGGAATTGTATATCCTGGACCTCCAGCACCATCGTTGTTAGGGTCTTTGTCTTTAGAATTCGGGTCTCCTCCCTGAATCATAAATCCATCAATGATTCGATGGAAAGAGGTACTGTCATAGTATTTTTCGTTGGTCAACTTAATAAAATTAGCTTTGTGCTTAGGCGTTTCATCAAATAACAAAAGAGTAAAACTACCTAAAGAGGTACTGATTGTGATAAGATTATCCTTCTTGGAAAGTTTAGCTTTTTGACTGTAAGAATAAAATGAAATTGCAAAAGCAAATACAAAAAACAGTTGTTTCATTTGATAAAATTAGAAAGCATAAAAGTAAAAAATGATTAGATGGAAATTAGAAATTTTGATTACTATTTCTTCCGGTCCTTTTTTTCTAAATAATTTAAAAGTTTAACAATGCCAATAAGTGCCAATGCTGTAAAAGCAAAAACAAAAATTACAACCTCAGGCGAATATACGTTTCTCATAAGCTAATTGATTGCTAACATTTAATAACATTTTCTGATCTCAAGTGTTCCAAAATAGTTTTGAATTCAGGATGCATACTGGCTTGCAATGTTACTATTTTATTTTCCCTGAAATGTAAAAATTCTAATTTATTAGAGTGCAAAAGCATGGTTTGCAAATTGTATCGTTCTTCAAAAGCTTTATTGTGTTTACACTCACCATGAACCTTATCTCCTATCACATAATGACGCAAATGGGCCATGTGGCGCCTGATCTGGTGCATACGTCCTGTTTCAGGTATCACTTTGGCCAGTGAATACCTGCTGTGAGGATACCGGCTAACTTGAAATGGAAGCTCAAAGCATTCCAACCTGTCGTAATTAGTTATTGCTTTTTGAAGAGTTCCATTTTCTTTAGCTAAGTCCTTATCTACTAATCCTTTTTCGGGAAGAAAACCTCTTACTAAAACTATATATTCCTTTTTTACCTCCTGTTGAGAAAAGGATTTCATTGCTGCTGCCCCTGCTTCTTTATTAAAAGCAAAAAGCAATACCCCAGATGTTTTTCTATCTAATCGGTGGCAAGGTGTTACCCATTTATCTAATTGCTCTTTAAGGACTTGAACTGCAAAAAATTCTTTTTCTTCAGAAATTTGAGTTCTGTGAACTAGTAAATTGTGCGGTTTATTTATGGCGACGTAATCTTCGTCCTGGTATATTATTTCTAACAAGGCTTTATCAAAGCCTAAATCTCGTACTTTTTAGGTGCCCAAAGAAATCCAAAAGCCTCGCCATCCTCTTTTTCAATTTTCTTGTGGTGGATTTTATGTGCCCTTATTAATCTTTTCATGTAATTGCTTTTAGCAACAAACTTAATATTCAACCTGCGGTGAACTATTAAGTCATGAAAAACAAAATAGAAAATTCCGTAACATGTTATTCCAGTCCCTATCCATTTCAAATATGCAACCTCATCATAAATACAACCCAAAATGGTTAATGCTATTGCTGGGAAAGAAAAAACCAGGCTAAAAAGATCATTTTTTTCGAGTGTATGATCATGTGGTTTATGATGAGATTCATGCCAGATCCATAGAAATCCGTGCATGATATACTTATGTGTAAACCAAGCAACAAATTCCATAAACAAAAAGCTTGCTGATATGAGAAGGAAAGGCACCATACTCAGTTTTGAGTTGTGAGTTGAGGGTTTTGAGTTAACCGTTTCATAATCACAAATTAAGTAACTTTTCCTTTATATCTGCCATTAACCACATTGGTGTGGAAGTTGCCCCGCATATTCCAATTGTCTCATTTGAAAAGAAATCTTCCACTTTAATATCAGTTAAGTCAGAAACAAACAATGTATTAGGATTGGTTTCTTTACAAACATTATAAAGA
>JACMRH010000475.1 GCA_014376535.1 Cytophagales bacterium
AATCAACATTAATTCCTCCAAATTAGTTATTTGCGCTTCTTCAACAGATAAAGTAAATGTTGTATCCAGTTCAATATCCAGGTTCATCCCCCGGCAAAGTTTCCATTCATCTATCCTGGAAAGATTAATTGCTACGGCACCTGCGAATATTGAAAACGTTGCCGGATTGTTTTTCACTTTAGCCACAAACATCACCTCTTCAATTTCAGCCGCAAGGGTTTGTGCCATGTAAGGTAACCTTGATTTATCAATTTTCAGGTCTACAGTTGCATTTTTCTTAAATAAATGCCATTCACTAAAGAGGTCATGGTTCATATTAATAGCAACATGCAATCCTTCCTGACTGAGTTGTTGTTTAATGGCAAATAAACGTTCCTTTAATACTGTATTTGCCAGGTTTTTTAATCCTGAACCGCCTTCCCTTGCTGTGTACTTCATGTGAATAATAACATCTGAAATAGTATTGTAATCGAACTGCCTTACTTCTAGTGGAAGCTCTAATCTCCAACTGCTGATTGCTCCGGTTCCTTCAAAAGGTACGTAGCGTTCGTCCCGGAAATTTAACTCAAATACACCACTGTCGTTTTGCGAGTTACTTGCTGCAATAGATTGTAAGGAACCTACATTATAAATAAATCGTTCATCATTTCCGGGGTCTTCTATGTAACCGGTAGTAGCAGCATTATCCGGATTGGTATTTTTGCGATACCTGTTATTAACCAATGAAAACCTGGCGCTTACAGAAGTATAAGGCCCGGCTATACAGGGTAAACTAATACTTACGGATTTGATTCGTCTGAAATAATGCCCCGCATAATCCATATCATAAAGCACCTCCGGTATATCAAAATCACAAGTGCCGGTTGCGCAAAGCCTTGTCAAAGCCAATGGATCGAGCATTACGAGCGAAATATGCTTGGTAAGTTCGTATTCACGTTTGTTTTTATCAAGATAACTGGTTTCCATCCGCTTGATATCATGAATAAGATTGTCTGCGCTTTGCAACCCTTTTTTCATACTGTCCCAATAACCATAAGAAATAAAACTATCATCGTTACCCAGTTCAAAACGATAGCAGCGTTCGGCTTTTTTGGCATAATCGTGCGCTAGTTGGTACGATTTGAAGTAAACCGAACTGATCTGCCCTATCATCCAATCATACAATTCTTTATTGGTGAATTTAGAATGCATAAATTCATCCGTTTTCTTAGCATTGTCGATTTGCAGTTCATGGTTTTTTAAATCAGTTTCCGCAATTTCTTTTCGGATTTCGGCCGCTAACATTCGCTTTTCAATAGAAGCTAATTCTTTTTTCGCCAAACGTTCCTGTAGTTTCCAATCGTCGAAACGACGATCATACCCTCCAAGGATTGAAGCGAGGCTTGCCTCATACGAGGCAGCACTGCTGAGAATATTTAACACCTCTGATGCCGCTTTAGTTGCTCCCAGAAAATTTTCTCCACCGTATTTAAGAGTTACATGAGGGCTGCCTCCAAATCCGGAAGCACCTCCTATCAAGTCAGGAATAAGTGCCATTATTCCTGCAGATGTTTGAACTATTTGAGACATCAATTGAAAATTGTATGATTCAAATAGTTTATTTAAATTCAATTTTTCATACGAACTAATTTTTTCAATTGTTGCATAATACTGATGTTTTTCTTCTGTAATTTTTTTGTCCCTTTTCAAAACTTCAATTTGCTCTTTAGCTTCTTTGATCTGGAGTAACTTCATATCTTTTATGGCATTCAGCACTTTAGTTTCCATTTCGCTTCGCAGCAAAGACATTGCTTCCGCATCTTTCTTTTCCAAAGTTTGCAATAAAGCATTTCCCAAACCTCTGATCTCTTGTGCAAGCTCAGTAGCTTTTTGGGAAATAACATTAAAACGATAATACGGTGTTGGCGCATTCATTCCTGCAAGAACTGAAGAAATATCCAACCCGGATGCGGCAGCACGAACCAGCACACCGGGGTCTATTGGAGGTGCAAATAAGGCCAGACTACGTTCAGTGCCTTCTATATTTTGACAATGACGAATTTTAAATAACCTGTCTGCAATACGATCCCAGTATTCCATCATTTTTTCGTTATGGGGAATGCAGAAATACAGCATGGATAAAGTAAGTGGTGGCGGTGGCAATTCTTTGCCCTCTTCTGGTAAAACAGTCAGGTCGGGAAGTATGTTTTCCAAACCAATCAATGCATTTCCAAAGGCATCCAATTTATTTTCAATCTGGTTATAGCTTTCGTAAGGTGGTTTTACCACCGGTGGGATTATCCTGGGTTTAGGACCTAAAATTTTATCAGCAAGTATATACATTTGTGTTGCCTGCGCTATACTTTCCATGGTATCCTGCCTGAATAAATGATCTCCCCATTCTGTTAGGTTGTCAATGTATTTCATCAGCAATGCCTTCTGATAGGCTACCGGCCTGAACCTGGCTACTACATGAGGTTTAAACGGTTTATTTCTCCATTGTTCAATGGCTAATTCAAGTTCTTTTCTTTCAGGCGTTGTATGGTCAGCAATTTTGTACAATAAGGTATCGATTCGTTGACTGATATAATCCGGATCCTGGTTTAAATAGAAGGGTTTAGTGACCCAGTATTTTTGAGGAGTACTTCCCGACAAGGCGCCTGTAGGATTAAACATATAATGAAACCATGTTAACGCCTCCTCAAATCGCTGGTTTTTTGTAAGCCTGGAAGCAATTAATAAAGGTACATGAAAGAATAATTCCCAATTGTAAACACTGTAACTGCCATCACTATTGAAGTCAATATCTTCAATAGGATAGGACAATGTTTTGGTGCCATCTTCATTGGTGATAAAAGAATGGGGTACAATTAAAGGATTGGGGCTGTAATGCTCTTTAAAATCAAACTTTGTTTTTAATAATTGCGTTTCGCGTTTCATTAATTCCGGGATGCCATGTTTATACAAGGCAACCCTTAAAGCACAAATTAAGGGATGGTACATGTTTTTGAACTGTTCACCATAGGCCAGCCCTTCTTTCTCTTTTAATTGGCTGAGTATTTTATCAATATCGGCATTGCCTGTTTTACCGATCAAAAAATTATAAAAAGCATCGAAGCCTTCATAAACACTCAACTCATTTAATATTTCCTGAAATTCATTATCTGCAAGCAATTCCTGAATAATAACATTAAGGTCGGCTGGAGGATTCTCCTGGTATTTGACTTTGTATTTATTAAATAAATTACCTGTGTCCCTCAATAATTTCAATACGTCTGATGCCGTTCTTTTTTCAACGTCGGTCAGTATAAATGGTTCCCTGCGATCGTCTTCTGCCCGTTCTCTTTTATAGAATCCGGGAATGATAACATAAGCATGTTTACTGTCTTCTTTAAAATAGGGCAGCAGGGTGCCCATAGGTATTTTAAAGGGACTTTTTCGGCTTCTACTGGATTTGTAAGAATAAGTATTGTCCTGATTATTGTTTAAGATTTGAAAAATTAATTGAAAAATTAAAGACAGGGCATCAATAATGGTGAATTGATGAGGAAAGGATATTCTAAAATTACCGGGTGTGATTTTCAGAAGTTCTATAAAATTATTACTATAGATTTTGCTGATACCATTTTTAACAGAGAGATCCTCACCTGCAATTTGGTGTTGTTCTGTATATCTATGAAACAACAATGCAGTATCATTAAAATCGGGCAGAAAATCGGGCATCCAAACATCTTTCTCACCTTTAAAGAGTAATTCAGGGTACCCTTTACAGCCGGCTATACTAAACACTCCGTTTAATTTCTGTGGGTTTTCCTCCTTATTATTTATCTGGCTAAAAACACATATCACATCTAATAAATTAGGTATAGGAAAATAAGTGAGATGATAAAGGTCTTTTTGGAAATCATTCTCATGATTTGAATAATAAGAAGGGGTTAAAATTCCATCCTTTGATACTTTTTTGGGTTGCCACTTCTTGTTGGCAAATTCACTGATAGCCAGTTGTATTTTAAGTTTTCTTCTCGGCTTGTCAATTGGTTGTTCAGCACTATCACTCAAATCCGGCATGGTTGCCCCCTGACCTGGATCCGGTTCTTCAGTAAATAACGGCCATGCCAGACACAGCCTGTTGTTGCGTACAAAAGCGAGCAAATGATCCCCGGTAATATCCAGTTCCACTTTTTCCCATGGAGTCCAGTAGCGTTCCTGCTCAAACCTCCGGTAATAATAAATAGCTGGGTCGCCACCCTTGGTTCTTGCAAATACGTGCATGGTTTTTATATCCGTTTGGTACCATGTAGCCATTACTTCCAGAAAGGCAATTGTGTCCAGCTTTTCAAGGTATTTTATCAACGAATCTTCGGCGGTAAATTCAGTAAGTTCGTTTTGCTGCAATTCGTTTTCAAGTTCCGTAAAAAGGAATGATTTTTCATCTCTTAAATCCGCTTCAATCCAGTTTTCAGGATATAAAAAAACTTTACGGTTGGCTTCCCATACCCGATAATTTTTCATCCATTTCCACTGGTTCCAGTTTGTATCGTTGTCAACATCAGCAGCAGCTCGTGGTTCTAATCCCATCAGGCAGCGTTGTGCAAAAAGCTGTATAGTGCCGTGTGCCTGTACTATCCGGGAAGTTGGCATACAAGATTCCATCTCCACATCTACAAGGAAAAAATCAAATAAATCATTTTCATCCTTCATGGAGGGGTTGGTTGCCAAAAGCCAGGCTACCAAAGCATTTCTCTTTTTTGGGCGGATGGCATCCATAATTTCCTTCAATGTCTCCAGCCAGGTATCTTCATCGTAACGGGATTTTAACGCAGAGCGCAATAAATTAACGTCATTTGGTAGTAGAACCGGTTTGACGGATTGTATTATTTGCGAAATATCTACTCCCAATTTTCTTAAACTTTCAGCACAATCCATTATCCTGCGCCATGTTTTTACATCAGTGTAGTTATTAAGATCAAACACCGGGAATAAATGTGCATCTATGTCATCCACATCATTTTTTTCATAACCGGTTAAAAGCGAAAACGCCCCGATAAACTGATCTCTTATGGCAGCGTTAACAGGCAAAAGCATAGAGGCTACGCTCAAAAAAGAAATGGGATGTTCTGCATCTGCCGGGTTAGGAACGGGGGTTAATTGTTTTGATAGATCAACGAATCCGGCAAAGGCGATGTATTTGTCATAATCTATGGCTGTTTGCCCGGTGGTATATGGAATGCTATCCCACTCAAGCCAAGCCAATGTCTGATTATTTTGCAGGTACCATTCTGCTTCGCTGTTGCTTAATTTAAACGCATTGATCAAAGGCAATAATTTATGCAATAATTTTAGTGCTGCATATTGGTTGCCGAAAGCAATATCTGTAATTGCCGGTAAAACCGGTACAGGATGTTCTGCATCTGTATCAATTAAAGAATCTGAAAGAAGAATGGTTGCAATTAATCCCATTCCCGGTTGTTTTAACTCTGCATATTCTAAAACTACTTTTACCAATTCCAGATCTATTTTAAAAGACGAAGCAATGATTAGTTCTAAAATATTCTGTTTGCTCAATAAAAGCTGAAAGGAAGTAATGCTCTCAAAAAATGCAATGATGAGATTTTTACCGGTCGCTATGTTATATTTTGGTAAAGTGATGAATAATTGTGCGTTTGCTGACGTCAGGGCAGTATCTGCGGCTACAATTTCAGCAGGCGTTATTGCAACACTTCTCGCTATTTTAGCATTTTTTAAGTCAAGCAACGCTGCTTCATGGTCTAAAATATCCTGATCTTTTGTTGCGGCTACACTTTCTAATTCATCAATTGCCCCTTTTATGGCAGTGGTATCAAAAAAATCACTTAGTTTTTCATCCACGAAGGTTTTAGCGTCTGTTGCTAATATCCAGCCTTTGTCAATAAATTTGATAAAAGATTTTATATCTTTTGCATTAAGCAATTTTATATCTTCTTCAATAAGCACGCTTAATTTGGCCAATTCATTTTGCAACGATTCTTTTTGTTCTGCTGCTGAAAGATTTTTGTCGAACCGGGATTTGTTAATTGAAAAACTATGCTGATATTCTTTCTGTAATTTTTCTAAGATGAGTTTTATATTATCCTCTTTCATTTCCCTTTCATCAATATTAGAGGCATCATGCCAAAGCATAAATTTTACATCCACCGCCCTTAACGGGGACTTTTTAAAATCTTCAATGGTATCAATAAAGTCCAATGTTTTTTGAGGCGATTGGGAAATGTTGATAGCTCTAAGCTGGGTAAGGGCAACAAAGTCATCGGTTTTTAACTTTAGTTTTTTCATTAACCTTGAAGCAGCAAACAAATAGCTGAGGTTAGCAAAACTGAGCTTATCATCAGCAAGAAGCGTTAATAGTTTCTCTTCCAGATCCTTATGTTTTAGCTGAAGTGCAACAGAGATGCTGCTTATGAAATTGGTTAACAGTTGTGATCCGTCAACTTTCTCAGGCAATAATCCCTCATCCACAAAACCATTTTTAGCCTTGTTTAAAAACACCTGCTGATAAAGAGGTGTTGGCGCATCATCATTGAATATTACATGGGGAATTTCTCCATAAAAGCCAATTAGTTCCTCTATATTAATTCCGGTATTTTCAGCAATTTCTAACAACGTTGCCGCATTTATAAGGCATACATCATCCAACAAGCCATTCCCTAATTTCGGCTGGGTAATAATCGCATCCATTACTTCTAGTTTCCAACCTATTTTCTTTTGCAGGCGAAGAAACCGGTGAATACGGTCAAGAGAAGTTTCATTAAGATTAGCAATTTCTTTTTTTGCTGTATCGCAACTTAAATCCAGGTGTTTAATAAATAGATTGCCGTCTTTATCAATGAATTTTAAAGCCAGCAGTACGCCCAGTTCTTTGAAGTTGATCCCTGTTTTTTCCAAAAAATGATCCACCCTTTTCATGTAATCCAAAACACTTCCGGCGATGGGCGGATTATCCCATTGTGCCGGTGCATTCCAGATCATCTGCTGGTCAGCCATCGTTGGTTTCGGTACTACAATTATATTTCTTTCTGCATGGGTTAATCCCAGCTTTTCTGCGGCAATGGCTTCATCCGGCGGGTTTGCTGCTACCTGAAAATCCTGCATTAGTGCTGCTCTTGAAATATC
>JACMRH010000476.1 GCA_014376535.1 Cytophagales bacterium
CTTGTAAAATATTTTTATGAGAGCATGAACAAGTTAAAGTCACAGTTCACTGAGAATGAATTTAAATTAAGAAACGAACACGGCAGACTCGTTCTTACTGATTATTACAAACAATATTCGGGCACCTGGGCAAAATTCATAGCCTGTGAGGTAAATGTTCAAACCGAAGTTTTGGGAGTTCCAATTAATGGAAGGTTGGATAAGCTTGAATTTGATGGAAAAGCAGCCAATGTAGTGGATTATAAAACTGCCAAGCCCGATAATCCCAAGGAATTAATACCAGCTGGTGAAAAAAGCGAACTAGGAGGTAAATATTGGCGGCAATTGGTTTTCTATAAAATATTAATGGACCAGGCAAAACCCAAGGGCTGGTACATGCAAAGTGGGGAGATAGATTTTGTTGAGTTTGATAAAAACAAAGCGTTTAAGAAGGAAAAAAAGTTTGTTACCGAAGAGGAAGTCAAAATAGTGACTGAACAAATCAAAACTACCTACACCAAAATACTTGCGCACGACTTCTATACAGGTTGCGAAAAAGAAGATTGCATTTGCAAAAGTATTTAACAATCCTATAAGTTATGTTTCGGCATAAAGGCTTGTCATTATTTCAAGTATTGGCTGATAGATCGTCTGTTTTTAGTAACGAATTCAAATTTGGTTTAGATAAGCCAAGTCGAAACAAATTGGATAATTGGCTTGTGCTTATGAGTAATAGCGTATAATGACTCGTGGCGGACTTTTAGCCCGGCTCATTTAGTTAAAACTATTAAACCAGTTAATAACATCGGCGATCATGGGAACTGATCCTGTTCCATGGCTTTTACCCTGAATCTGCACAAATGTCACAGAGGTAGAACCAAGACCCAACATTGTTTTATAAGTAAATTCCGAATCTGCATAAGGAACTACTTCATCAGCGTCGCTGTGATAAATTTTAAGAGGTAAAGTTGGTTTCCAGTTATGCAGGTTGTTTTCTTTCAATGCATTATAGAAATTCATATCAGTTCCTTGTTTAACTGCCTCCACAAATTCTGGCCGTATCAAAGAGTCAAAACGGGTTGTCAAATTATTGTTTATTACAGAGCTTTCTGTTTTTCCATCAATTAGATTATTAATTCTTGAGGCATAAGGTTCTTTGAAATAATAGTTCAAGGAATCTTTTAGATGGTATGTTTTCCTGTAAGATTGGATGATGTAAGCTATGTAATTTGGAGAAGGATATTCTTTCCTTGAGGTAATGTCCGCAAAAATACCCTCCATATTATACCCTCCGGCTCCAACAGCGGTTGCTGTTAAATTGTAACCAGGAATCGGTGTTGCTTCAATACTTTTAGATACGGCCATTGTTACATTTCCTCCCTGGGAATAACCCGCCAGAAACAACTTTCCATTAGAGGCTATGTGCTTTTGTGCTAAAAGTTCCTGAGTGGCAATTAGCAAGTCTCTTGGGGTGTAAGCAGAATACTTTGCGACATAATAGGGATGGGTTACACCGGTTGAGCTTCCAAAACCAATATAGTCAGGTGCCGCAATAACATAACCTGCTGAAGCTAATGCTGCAATCACAAACTGATCATTTTTATTGTTTGTTGGGGCGTCAGAATCCGCAAAGACCGTTCCGTGGTGATAGCTTAAAGTAGGCCAGGCTTTGTTTTCGCCAAAAGGCAAGGCCACAATTCCCGAGGCTGTGATCATTTTTCCTTCAAATTCTGTTTTATATTCTACCCTAAAAATCTTTACATCATATCTAGATTGTGTTTGAAACACAGACAATGTAGGATCAAATTTGGCACTTGCTTTAATTAAGGCCGACTGCACAACATACAAAGAATCTGCTTTGACTAATCTTCTTTCCTGATTTGAAGA
>JACMRH010000477.1 GCA_014376535.1 Cytophagales bacterium
AAACAACACCATCGCCAACATCTTCATCGTTAGCATCTTCGACTTCTTCTTTTTCTTCAAACGAAACATTGTTGGTGCCCTGCATTTTGTAATTAGTGGTTGATTTGATAGTAAATATTGAATAATTAGTGTGTGTTGTTTTGGTACGTACCATATTTGGTACGTACCAAAATTTGGTACAAACGCCATGTGTATGTTTTAAAATTCACCATACCATGCACCGGGAACTTTAAAAACTTGTGTCAAATGCACCAGGATCAAAGGATTTTTCGAAACCTTCGTAACAAGTATTAACAACAAGAGACTTTATGTTCACTTAAAATGTCGAACAACACCTGAAGTAACACAGAATCTGAGGATTCAACACTTTTCTTGAAAGCTAATGGAAGTGGACAAAAGCCACCTAAGCCAGCAGCTCAAACAAAGACTGATTGGTCAGTAGAAATGAAGTATCATTTTAGCGTTGTGTGCGGATAACAACAAATGATTAATTCTTGCCGTAATTTTGAAACAATTAGCTCGAAAACGGCCACAGCTCGTGGAAATACCAGTGGACGTGATAGTCCATCTCCAAACGATGAAAGTGAATTGTGTCTGTGTCATCAATGACATCAAAACCTCGTACTTTTATTGAAACTCTTGAACAAAAGTTTAATGCCATTGCTGATAGCGTGGACGATGATGGTGTGGATTATCCGCAGTCGACGAAGAGAAGATCAAGACTGAAAAAGCGAAAAAGTTCAATAAGTTGAAAACTGCAGAGCTGAAAAGAAAGATAAAAAGCGAAAGTATAACGATGATTCCTCTACTTAATACGACTCTGATTAAAACTATGTTACTATTTTAGTTGCGTTGATTAAGTTAATATTTATATTCACTTTTAAATTAATAAAATTCATATAACGTTAATTTTAAAATTTAAAAGTGACTAAATTATTCATCTAACCCATCAACATCATCATCGCTGGGAGGCTCATAATTATCACTAAATGCGAAATTAGGAGGAAGTGGTTTTGCATTTGGACCTTGGCTACACCAATCTTCTAATGTAGGAGGCATCATATTGAGATATTCCGCAGTTTGACCAGCGTTCAGAGTAACATACGCATTTCTCAATAACATACATACAAACATTATTTTCGCCACAGGCTGACCACCTAATTTAAGTTTTTTTTATAATCACAAAATGCCCATAAAGTTTCCACCTCTTTATAACTCCATTCAATTGTTTCACGTACTGATGATAGGCCTCGACCAGGTACATCAGCCATAGTTGACATATATTCATTCGGCCAATAAGCTGAATCGCCAAATATTTTTAAATGGCGACAAATAGCCATAGCGATAAGTATTATCTCCTCTGAGGTTGTAGTATATGAATCAACCTTTATGAATATAAATAAAGATATATGAATAAAGATGAAAATTTAAATTTTAAATTAAAGACAACCATGTTTTGTTTACCTTTACTTTTTTTAACCTTCTTAATTGTTCAACTGATTGAAATCGAAACTTAGA
>JACMRH010000478.1 GCA_014376535.1 Cytophagales bacterium
AGAAGGTGAATCTGGATTTATAATCCCTACAGGAAGTCTTGATTCCTTAAAAGAAAAAATACTTTTCTTTTACAATAATAAAAACAAAATAAAAGAAATGGGCGAATCTGCTGTTAAATCAGCAAAATTATATACCTGGGAGAACTATTACAGAGAAGTTAAAAATACGATACATGCCATTGCAGATGAGCTCTAAGCTGATATCAAAAACTCTTCTTATTTTGCGAAATATTCTATGAAGGGCCAACACGCATTTTACCTGTTTTTTGTATACATTATTTTACAAGGGGCTTTTAGAAAATGGCTTTTTCCTTCGTTGGGAACATTTATATATTTGTTTCAATTTGTATTGGCTTTTGCATTTTATTTTTCTTCAAAGCCAAAGAACAGCTTAAATAAATACGAAGTAAAACCTGCATTCCTCAGCCTGTTAATGCTATATCTTGGATTTGCAGTTTTACAAATGTTAAACTTTAGGGGTACAGATATTTTCTTTGTGCAGATCTATGGTCTTGTCATGCACTTTGCATTTATCCCAATGATATTCCACGTACCAAGGGTTTTGGAAAGTGAAGAAAAATTTGATAAAACAATTAATTGGCTGACCTATATTTTAATTGGGGTTTTTACAATAGGGATAATTCAGTTTTTTTCATCTCCGGGGTCCTTTATAAACAAATATGCAACTGATCAGGAAGCCGGAACTTATGAAATTGTTTTAGGAGGTGGAGGAAGGGTAAGAATTGCAGGCACATTTTCATATTTGGCAACATATGCATCCTTCTTGGCATTTGTATTGCACTTGCTTTTGTATGGATTATTTTCTTCTGTAATAAAAAATAAGTTTAAACCTATATTTTTGATTGCCTATGCCATGGGCTTCATAAATATATTCATGACTGGTTCAAGGGGCCCTGTAGGGTATTATGTTATTACTGAAGGGTTAACAGTGCTGATTTTACTAAGTTCAGGTCAATTTAAATTCTTAAACAAACTGATTCCTATTGGAATATCCTTGTCAATAGTTTATATAATTATAATAAGTACTTCAGCTGGTTCTACCGCCTTGGGAGATTTTATGTATCGATTTCAGAATTCAAACGATCTGGGAACCAGAATCAATTTATTACCTTTTTTGGATGATGAAGTAGATTTAATCGGGTATGGTTTGGGAACTGCACAACCTGCAATGGGTGGTTATCTTTCCAACCGCAATGAAATGCCGCTATATTGGGAAGTTGAATACGAGAGAATAACCTTGGAAATGGGAATATTTGGCTATATTCTTATAATGATTTTACGGTATATTGTATTTTATACCTGCTATACCATCGCTAAAAAAGTGAAAAAGCTTGAATTTAAAATACTTGCCTTACAAATGACAATGTTTCAAGTTCCTTTTTTATTGAACTTGCAAACAAACATTTATAACTACATTGATGGAATGTTTTATTGGATAGCAATCGGCATAGTATACTTTGCTTATTATATAGACTTAAAATATAACGCTGAACAAGATAAATTAGAACCTACCCCTACCGCATTGTATCGCTGGGATTAAATTATTGCCATAAATTTTAATTTGATTGCTTATTTCCTATTCTTCACCTTTATTTGAGGTCCTTTTCAAATAAATTGAAGATTACAATCAAAGAAAGAATTTTATTTTTATTCCTTGCACTGAGCTGTGGGACTGCTTTCCTCGTTACTGATTTCTACAATACCTCCAATTTTTTCTTCATTGTACTCGAAAAGTTGTTTTTCGGGTCATACATTTTATTCACATTCCTTTTTTTTAAAGCTGAAATACAGTTTGTATCTAATATTAATGGGTTTCTCGAAATATTATGGAAAGGGTTCCTGACCTCTATTGTATTTTTTGTTCTGGTTTTTATAATAAGAACATTTGATAATTGGAATTCAGATATTGAATACGCAGGGAAATCTTTTATCTCTTTGTTAAGTTACCATCTTGTGGGTATAGCCTTAATCGTTTTTCAGGGATCTATTTATAACGTTTTTAAAAAATTGTCTTTCTACCCTAAAGTAAAGCAGATCTTACTGCAGTGGGCCAGGTTTGAATATTTTATGTTCTTATTATTGGTGGTGAGCCTTATTCCTTTCGATTTACACCTTTATGTCCTTTATTTTTTCCTTGCTATCACCTCTGTTTTTTCAATTTTTCTTACCATACGAATAAAATGGATAGTTTATCTTGATTTCAGGCAGAAATTGCAAGCCCTGCTTATGATAAGTTCTATTTTTTTAATGGGCCTCTATTTTTTACAGCTTTTTATAGGAAAAGACTTTAGTTATAAAATTCCTACAAGTATGTCATCTAACATATTTATTTATTGCTTGTTTGCCTTTTTTGCGGTCTATTCTCTTTTTACAATTTTGATTCTGATTTTCAACTTGCCTACCTCTGGTGTTTTTGAGAAAAAATATGAGGAATTGTCCAGGTTCCAGGTTTTAAGTGATACTCTTCAGCAAGGAAAAGATAGAGACCAGATTCTGGAGTTATTGTACGATAGCTGTAAAGCAGTATCCCTCGCAGACATAATTTGGGTAAGGTATCTGAATAGGAATACCGCTGATTCAATTTTAATAGAAGATAATGTGCAGGAACTTCTAATTGAGAATATAGAAAAAGAGTTGAACTTGCTTGCTCCAGAAGGACACTCAAAGGAAATAATATTAAGAAATACCAGTTCAACAGATATTCCTTCAATATCAGATGATTCCAGTCTGATTTGCATCCCTATTAAAACATCTTCTTTTAATGCAGGGTATGTAGTAATTATAAAATATGTCAAAGATGGATTTGAAACAGATATTATAAATGTTCTAAGAATGTACACCCAACAGGCGGCTATTTCTTTAGAAAATACTGCTTTGTTGTCTGAAGCGATAGAGAAAGAACGGTACCTGGAAGAAATTAAGATTTCAAAACATATTCAGCAAAGCCTGCTACCTAAATACAACTTAAGTTACGATAATTTAAAAATTTGTCATTACTCAAAAAGTACCGGAATTGTAGGAGGTGATTTTTTTGATTATTGTACAATCAATGGTCAACAATATTGGATTGCAATTGGGGATGTGGCAGGAAAAGGAACCTCAGCAGCATTTCTAATGGCCCAACTTAAAGGTATTTTTCGGTCACTGGTCCAGGTTTGCAGTGGGCCGCGAAACCTCGTTATAAGGGCGAACTATGCGTTGGCTTATAATACTGAAAAAAGCTCCTTTATAACATTGTCGGTTTTTTTAATTGATACAGAATTAAAACAATTAAGGCATGTAAGAGCCGGACACTGTCAGGCGATCTATTACGATTTTTCTGCTAAAACAGCGCACCTTCTCGAACCTAAAGGAATGGGCCTGGGAATGCTGAAAGACGATTCTTATAAAAATTTTATCGAAGAGGCACAACTCAACTATAATGATGGAGACATTCTGTTTCTTTATACTGATGGGGTAACCGAATGCAGAGGTAAGGACAATAAAATGCTTGGGGTAGAAAACCTGTTGAAATTTGCCGAAACCCAAATTGAATTTGAGGCAGAAGTTATAGTCCAGAACTTCTCTAACTTTTTTGCTGAATTTTCAGAACTATCAGAAAGTGAAGAGGATGATGTTACCTTTCTTGTAATAAAATTTGAATAGATACTGTATCCGCTATATAACTTATACAGTATCTATTTATACTTACTTATATGGCTGGATGTACTGCCGCCTTTTCATCAAACTCAAACTCTATAGCTCTTGAAACTTTCTCATCCAAAAGGGCGAGTTTTAGTACCTCTGAAGCATGATTAACAAAATTAATGTTCAGGCCGGTAAGGTCTTTTTGCGACATTTCATCAATATCTTTCTTGTTTCTGTTACAGAGAATTATGTCTTTAATTCCGGCTCTTTTCGCAGCAAGTATTTTTTCTTTGATCCCGCCCACAGGCAATACCCTTCCACTTAATGTAATCTCGCCGGTCATGGCAAGATTGGGGCGTACCTTTCTTTGTGTAAAAACTGAAGCTAAAGAGGTTAACATAGTAATTCCAGCAGATGGCCCATCTTTCGGTACTGCACCTGCAGGAACATGGATATGCAGGTCGTAATTATCAAAAACCCTGTAGTCAATTCCTATTTCAACAGCAATCGATTTTAAGTATGACAAGGCGGCCATAGCAGATTCTTTCATTACATCACCGAGTTGTCCAGATATGGTTAATTTACCCTTTCCTTTACTCAAACTCGATTCTATAAATAATATTTCTCCTCCGACTGATGTCCATGCAAGGCCAGTTACCACACCTGCGTAGCGGTTGTCTTCATAAATCTCTTTATCAAAGGTTTCGGCTCCGAGCAACTGAATTACTTCTTTTGCCCTTAAAGATTTAGGATAAACTTCGCCAGCGGCCATTTTCTTAGCAATTTTCCTGATTACGGTACCAATCTGACGTTCAAGATTTCTCACACCTGATTCTCTGGTATAGCCATCTATTATTTTCAACATACCCTCATCCGAAATTGCCAAGTCTTTATTTTTTATTCCATGCTCCAGTTTTTGCTTTGGTAAAAGATGGCTTTTGGCTATTTCAAGTTTTTCTTCAAGAGTATATCCATTGAGTTCAATAATTTCCATCCTGTCGCGCAATGCCGGGTGAATAGTATCTAAAGCATTAGAAGTAGCTATGAAGAGTATTTTAGACAGATCATAATCCAGGTCAAGATAATTGTCTGCAAAGGCATTGTTTTGTTCCGGATCAAGTACTTCCAAAAGGGCTGAAGAAGGATCACCCCTAAAATCTGATCCAACTTTGTCGATCTCATCGAGAATAAAAACAGGATTTGAAGATTGAGCTTTTTTTAGACTGGAAATAATTCTTCCTGGCATAGCACCGATATATGTCCTTCGGTGTCCTCTTATTTCAGCTTCGTCTCTTAGGCCACCCAAGGACATCCTAACATACTTTCTGTTCAGAGCTTTGGCAATAGATCTTCCCAGAGAAGTTTTACCAACACCAGGAGGGCCATAAAGGCATAAAATTGGAGCTTTTAACCCTTCATGTTGCTTATTAAATTCGTTTTTCAGTTTTAGAACTGCCAGGTATTCTATGATTCTCTCTTTTACTTTGTCAAGACCAAAATGTTCTTTATCAAGTACTTTCTTGGCACGTTGAAGATCAAAATTATCTTTTGTGAACTCATTCCATGGAAGATCAACTAAAAATTCCACATAATTTAAAGCCATTGGATATTCTGCAGCTGATGGATTTATACGTGACAATTTGTCCAGTTCCTTTGCAAAGTGTTTGGAAATCGCTTCTGGCCATTTCTTTTTGTCTCCCTTTGCCCGAAGTTTTTCTACTTCCTGATCGTGGCTTTCAATTCCCAGTTCTTCCTGTAGGGCCTTGATTTGCTGTCTTAGGAAATAATCTCTTTGTTGCTGGTCAATATCAGAATTAACCTTGTTTTGAATCTTATTTTTTAGCTCAAGTAGTTGAATATCACGGTTGAGATATTCCAGCAGAATATTGATCTGTTCAATTCCATCAAGAGTTTCAAGCAATTTCTGCTTTTCAGTTACTTCAATATTCGCATTTGAGGATAAAAAATGAGCTAAAAAGGCAGGACTTTCAATATTATTTATGGCTATTTGAGCTTCTCTTGGGATTTCCGGGTTGAGCCTCAGAATTTTATTTGCTGAATCCCTTAATGTTTGAATAAGTGCCTTTTGTTCCCTGTTCAATTTTACAGGAAAGTTTTCAGGAAGTAAACTTACCTTGGCCATGATGTATGGTTCGACCGAGGTGACCTCATCAATTTTAAACCTTTGTTTGCCCTGGATGATAATAGTTGTATTCCCGTCGGGCAATACAAGCATTTTCAAAATTAAAGCAACAGTTCCTGTTTTATAAATATCTTCAAGTGTGGCATCGTCCTGGGTAGGCTTTTCCTGGGCAACAACACCAATAATTTTAGATCCTTTATAGGCTTTTTTAACAAGCTTAATAGACTTTTGCCTTCCAACTGTTATTGGAATTACCACACCAGGAAAGAGAACCGTATTTCTGATTGGTAAAATTGGCAGTTCATCAGGAAGATCTACTTGTTTTAGTTCTTCATCTGTGGGCATGATTGGAACCATTTCTACCAAGCCATCATCTAACATAAGCTATAATTATAAGTTGAAGTGAATAAGGTGCAATGCAGCTTATTATTAAGGATAATAAAACTTGCAAGCTTCATGCCAATTAACAAATCTTTTTAAATAAAATCCAATAATGTATTAAATGATGTAATAAATAGATACGTTTAATTTATTTGCTATTTTTGTAATGCCTGAATCTTAGCTAAGTACAAATAACAGATTTTTGAAACTACCAAAAATGACATTGCTTTTTTCAAAGCTGTCTGTGAGGGTCATATTTTTTACCTGGGTGCTGTTAAATACAATAGCATCGAACAATCTTATGGCCCAAAGCGGTCAGGATGAAGACAAGAAAAACTATAAGCTAAATAGATTTGATGCCGTTCAGAATAAAAGAAAGGAAATAGTCTATAATTTCCGTAACGTCAATTTTATAGCTAATTATCAAAATCCTTCCTTAATTTCTAAAATAAAGGCCTTAGAAGGAAAAAAGGATTATGTTAATCTTTTGCCGGCACTGGAAGAATATGTCGGAAATTTTGGCATACAAAATTTTTATAAAAACACCGATTATTTATGGCACCTCGGCCAACTATATGAGCTTCTGAAGCAAGATGAAAAAGCTAAAGCAATGTATAGGTTGGTGTTAAAGCACACCAGAGAAGGCCATGATTTAATTAAAAAAAGATACGATACTCTCAGTGTCAACGACAAAGATTATTTTGTTCCTTTAAAATACTATTACGAACTGGTTGAATACCGAAAATCAGTTGATACTTTAAGACCTCCACAAAGTGTTCTACTGAATATGGGAAGTGAGGTAAATTCCAAATTCGAAGATTATGGGCCAGCCATGCATCCAACAGACAATCTGCTATTGTTCACATCACAAAGAAATGTCAATGGTGGTACCGGTAAAAAAGATGAAGACATTTATTTCACCAGAAACTACGACGGTTTTTGGGACACCGCAGAACCTTTCAAAGCCATTAATACCAGGTACAATGAAGGATCTGCTTGCCTAAGCAGAGACGGTAAAACTATTTATTTTTCCCGATGCATGGCACCTGGTGGGTTTGGAAGTTGCGACCTCTACCTTGCTAATTTGAAAGAAGACAGTACATGGAACACTCCGGAAAATCTTGGCCCCTATATTAATTCAAGAGGCTGGGATTCTCAACCTAGTTTGTCGCATACTGAAGATACCTTATTCTTTTCTTCAGATAGATTAGGTGGATTTGGCCTTACAGATATCTATATGAGTATCAAGGATAAGAAGACTAGGCAATGGGGCAGGGCATTAAACCTCGGGCCAACAATAAATTCCAGAGGTAGTGAAGTAAGTCCATTTTATCATCCTGTTTTTAATGTTCTTTATTTTAGTTCAAACGGTCACCTTTTGCAGTTTGGCGATTTTGATATTTATAAGGTATATAAAGAGAAAAGTACATGGCAGGAACCTATAAGCATTGGCCCCTTGGTTAATGGTCCATCAAGTGAGTATTATTTTAGTATAAGCCCAGATTCTAAAAACCTTTTTTACGCCAAATCAGATGCGGATGACAGAAAAAACCTTGACTTATATTCCTTCCCTTTAAATATGGAAGCACAACCTGAAGCCACCACTAGGCTAAGAGGTTCTCTGGTAGATTCATTAACAGGCAATCCATTTAAAGGAATTGTTTCAGTTGTAGATATGACAAAAGGAATTGAAGTGGCACCTAAATATTTACGGCCAGACGGTTCATTTGACTTTGACCTGATCGATAAAAGCAAGTACCTTCTTATCATTCAAGGTGAAGATTTTTTTAGGGTTGAAAAAGAGATAAGTTTAAACGGGGACACGCTAATGCATATGCGTACGCCATCTATTGATTTTAAAAAGCTGAAATTCAACTCTCTCGAGTTTGACCAGGCAAGCTCTGAGATTTTGCCAAGTATGTACAGGGATTTGGACCGCCTGGTGAATTATATGCTTGACAACCCAGGTTTAAGCCTTGTAATTGAAGGTCATACTAACAAGGAAGGCAATGGAAAAGACAATCTGATTTTGTCACAAAAACGGGCAAATGCGATAAAGGAATATATTGTTGAATTTGGAGGAATTGAAGAATACCGGATAAAAGCAATTGGATATGGTGATACAAAACCATTGATGGAAGAAAAATCAGATTATGAAAAAAGGATTAACCGAAGGGTTGAGTTCGATTTTTATAAAAAAGGAGAAGAAATGCCTGAAGGCGGACAATAATTATGTTCAAAAAACTACCTCCAATATTTAGAAATTTTTATGTAATGGTTGCAGCGGGCTTTATAGTCTGGATGATATTTTTTGATATAAACGACCTTATCAACCAGTATTTCTCATTAAAAAAACTGAATGACCTGGAAGAGGAGAAAACATTTTATAGAACTAAAACTCAGGAAGTGATTCTTGAAAGAGAGGAAGTTTTGAGCAAACCTCACCTACTGGAAAAATTTGCAAGAGAGAAATATCTCATGAAAAAGAAGACTGAAGATATTTATGTAATAGAAGAAAAATGAAGGTATAGATAAATTCTTTTCTATACCTTTTATAGTTACCTATTACGAATTTTTCAATACTCCTTTTACTTCTGTAATATCTATCATAGAATCTTCGTTCCAGATATATTTTTTTAGCTCTATAACTAGCTTACTGCCTTTTTTTTCCACGACTTTCCAGAATAAATCGTGATTGCTTAACCTTTGTGTTGAATTAAAAAAAACCTGGTCACCAACGTTGATTTGTTTTGCTGTGTATCCCATAACTGTGGAGATTTTTAGTTTATGATACGAACTTTGTATTAGATACGGA
>JACMRH010000479.1 GCA_014376535.1 Cytophagales bacterium
ATGGCGCACGCTTTATTTGCAATTTCAAACAGGGTGGGCACGGGCTACTGCTAACCCATTGCCTGCAATTACTACTGTAAACACAACAATTAAACAAAATGTAAGCAGCACTTTACCTATTCTAATTCCCTTGCTGATTGCACAATTCAATTTTATAAAAAGTAGTAGTTACATTTATTTTAATTCAGCCTAAACGAAGCATCAATTATATTAACTTATATAATTAAATATTTAGAAAATCATCAAAACTTGTATCATGAAAAAAATTATTACGGCCACTTTGATACTTACGGTGTTCTGTTTTGCGGAATGTAAAAAGAATAAACCTGACAGCAATGGGTTGCCTGCCGCTACGCAAGAAGGCAAAAATACTTTTGGGTTTTTATTAAATGGGCAACTATGGAAACCACAAGGAAATAATGGAACAGCTAATTTGAGTTTGTATTACGATGCAGCCATTGCAGGCGGTGGGTTTAATTTGGCTGCCTACCGAATAATTTCTACAGGAGTTCGTCAAAGACTAACAATGTTTGGTGACTCTATTCAGTATGCCCAAAGAATAGTACTTCCGAATCCAAATAAATTCGGAGCAATATTTAGAAATGATGTTTTAGGCTGCGATTATGATATTGCCGATACTATAGTGAAAATAACTGGAGGATATTTTGACTTAAAAAAACTTGATAAAATCAATAATATATTTTCAGGAGAATTTGAAATCAAATTTAAAAAGGCTGGTTGTGAAGATGTGCAAATATCACAAGGTCGTTTCGATATGAAATTTTAATCATTTAAAAATTATTTATGAAAAAGTCATTCAAAATATTATTAAGCATTATTGTGCTTATAACTTCAATTAAATCACACGCACAAGTACCGCCCGATACAAGCACAACGCAAAAATTATTGCAATACATTATGCAACCGTTGGATAAAAATCAAATCTCAACAGGCTTTTTAGAAGAATACGGTTGCCCTATGTTGCCTGCAGCAACTTTTAATGGAACGCTTACCGATAGCAACAGAATTGATATGAATCTGTGGCGTACTCTTTATTTGCAATTGCAAACGGGCTGGGCAAGAGCAACCGCAAACTCACCAATTCAAACACATAATACTTACAATTATTGCAACTCAACATAAACTGTAACTATCTACATTTATCATCAAAAAAATTGTATTTATAAAATCATCAAAAATTTGAAATATGAAAAAGATAATCACCGCCATTTTAATACTTACGGTTTTCTGCTTTGCAGAATGCAAAAAAAGCAACCCTGACAGTAACGGCTTGCCAGCCGCTACACAAGAAGGTAAAAATACATTAGGGTTTTTGTTAAATGGGCAACCATGGAAGCCTCAAGGGAACAGTGGTACAGGCAACCTAAGTATAGATTTTGACCCGGGATTTAATAATGGAATAATGGGCATTGCTGCATATCGTACAATATCAGCCACAGATAAAACACAATTTGGTTTAGGCATAGTAGATAGCTTAAATTTTAAAAATGCTCCTTTTACTTTACTAATAAAGAAAAAATCACTAGGCGGGCTAAGCTTTTCGACAAAAAGTTATTGTGATATACTTCATGTAGATTCAATAATTTATGAAAATGGTAGAATAAATGTCTCGAAACTTGACAGGACGAATAGAATTGTGTCAGGAACTTTTGAGGGCATTCTTTATAAGCAAATTTGTGGTGATACAATAAAAATTACTGAAGGACGCTTCGACATGAAATTTTAAACAACCTTAAAAATTTTCAAAATGAAAAATATAAATAAAATATGCTTATGTATTGCAGCACTAATATGTTGCACAAATTCAATTGCACAAATTGATACAAGCACAACACAAAAACTATTGCAATACATTTTCCAGCCGGTTGATAAAAATCAAATCCCAACTGGCTTTTTGGAGGAGTATGGTTGTCCAATGTGCCTGCGGCAACTTTTAACGGGACGCTTACTGATAGCAACCGTATTGATATGAATTTGTGGCGTACTCTATATCTTCAATTACAAACAGGTTGGACAAGGGCAACTGCAAATCCATTACCAGCCATAACATCCGTAAATACAACTATTAAACAAAATGTGAGCAGCACTCTGCCAATACCCATACCTTTATTAATCGCAAGTTACAATACTGTAAAGACTACTGCTTTTAGTAGTAATCTCCTTTCTTACAACAGCAGCACCAAACAAGTAAGCGATGTGGCAGGAAGATCACAAAGCCCTTATGACCCTAAAACATTATTTGTAGCCTGTCCTAATAAAAAAATTACTATAATAGGGAGTGAGAATTTTATTATTCAATCTAATATGATATGGAATAATACAGGAAAAACAATAAGCCAGATACAAATTGATTTTGCAAATGGGCAAAGTTTTCAGACAGTAACGGTTGGCACAGCAATAAACGTTTCGTACATTGATACAGGCTTTAAAAAATGGACTATAAAAGTTACACTAAATGATAACTCTATTTTGCAATGCTATAACGAATACAATGTTTTGCGGACAGCAAATGTTTCTTCCAAGTTTCAATCCTCACAAAGCACAATACCTTCGTGGGGCTTTATAAATTCAGTCAGCGGTACCAGAAACGCTGCAACAGTCTTGATAAATTACAGCAAAAATAATCCTACAGGAACCTTGCGTAAACCACTCATAGTTGTTGAAGGTTACGATGTAAGTTTTATTGCTCCAAGCTTACAACCTTTTAATTATTCTGTTGTAGATTTTATCAACGGAATCGAAGAGTCCAAATTACAATATGATTTCAATAATCAGCTTGATGATATCGCCGGTTATGATTTAGTATTTGTAGATTTTGCGGACGGTGCAGCCGATATAGTTTTAAATGCAGGTGCAGTGCAGGAAGTTATAAACCGTGTAAATGCAAATAAAGTTAATGATAATCGTCCTACAACACCGATACGCCAGCAAAATGTAGTAATGGGTTTAAGCATGGGTGGGTTGTGTGCAAGGTATGCTTTAGCAAACATGACAAAAAACTTTACTGCTACGCCCACGGAAACAAGGTTGTTAATTACACACGACAGCCCACACAAAGGTGCAAATATTCCTTTGGGCTTAAAATATATGATACGAATGTTAGGAGGAGTGCAGTTGTTCGGTTTCAATGTGTATGATATTTATCCTGATTACAATGATGCA
>JACMRH010000480.1 GCA_014376535.1 Cytophagales bacterium
CCGTTGAAAGATTCTAAAACACCTTTATTAATGTTTATCAAAGAATTTGCAATATCTTCTTTCTCAGGTTCATAATATTTTCCATCAATACTAGCACCAACGTTTTCGTTCTCAATGATAAATTCAACAGGCTTTACGCTTTTGGCCCTGATATCCTTATCACCACCTTTCTCAAGACTTTTATTTGTAAGTCCTGAACATGCACCTATAAGAATTGCAAATGTAGATATCAGTAATTTTGACAGATTTTTCATATTGTTAGAATTATCTTAATTAATAAGAAAAAGGTTGGCCAACCGAAACAGTAGGAACATCAATAATCATTTGGGCTTTGCCTCCAAGAGTGCCAGAAACTAACCCAAATTGTACAGAAATGATATTAGAAATATTCTGTTTACCATTACCATTATCTTTTGTTTTATCTATTCCATCTGTAGGATCTCTAAAGGTTGCCTTGGAAAACTCACTGTATTTAAAAGAAAATAATTTCCAACCTTTAAAGTCCACAACTATGGCCTTTTCGTAGGATTCATCACCTCTATCACCCTGATATATTCCGTTTTTACTATCATCTTCCTTAATAGTATAGTTTATTTTTGATCCATCAGCATTCCCATACACAAAAACATTGAAGTATAAATTATCAGGTATGCCCGCTTGTTCCATTAGTTTTACTATGTTCTTTCCTATAACTGGATTTGGTGTTCCACATTTATTATCAATCTTACTAAAAGTTAATCTATTTCCAGAGTTGGAAGAATCTTTTAGATTTACAGACTCTAACCTACCGACATAATAATCAGGACCAGTTTCTGTTGATATCTTTGTGGAAACATCCTGACCCTTCAACATAAAAAATTTGGTTCCGCGAATTCCTCCCTGATATTTTGAATATGTTAGAAGATTTTGAGACTCATCGGCAACTACTTCAACAAAATTAGTGACTGGATCAATTTTAATTGAAGGATCTTTATCTAAGATTTTATCAGTACCCTCAATATCATATCCGGCGTTATAATAAAAAGAAACTAATCTTGGAGTGCAATCCCCAATTTTTATATACTTAGGAAATAACTCAACCTGATTAGGATTGGAGGCTTTACCTTTGACAATTAAGATAGTATCACGAGCAATTTCATTCTCAGAAATTATAATATCACCTCTATTTTCTAAATTCCGAGAAACATCGGTGGGATTTAAAATTGAATTATTCAATGACAATGAAGCAATTACCATTTCATCATCTCTGAAAAAATATAAAGAATCCTGAGAACCATTCCAAAGAGAATTCAAACTAATATCTTCTGAGTTGCCATAAAGCGTTTTCGTAGCACCAGAAATCAATCCTTTTATAGTGATTTTCCATTTAGTAAGTTTTTCAAACTTACCATTAAACTTAACCACATTGGTTTCGGGAAGTCGAAAATTAACAGATGATGAACTTGCCTGGAAAGGGACAACTAAATTAGAGGAATTTTGGATTTCAGGTCCAATTATGCTTTTATCAAGACTTCTTTTACAAGAAAATACAAAAAGCAAACACAAACAATAAATTAGGTATTTCAAAGGTCTCATTTATCTAAAGGTTTACCAAAAGTAATTATTAAATGGTCAATTGCTGAACCGACAGTACTGCCGTTTGGAGATGACAATATATTGCATCCCACGGCTACTGCAGTTTCGGGCTGTATTTTATTAGGACCATTACCACCATTGTCCGTAGATGAACTTCTTTTCAAATTGCTATATTTAACAGAAATTAACTTCCATCCAACCCAATCAACAGAGATTTGTTGGTCAAAAGTATCTTCATATGCAGCGTCAAATTTGCCATTTCCATCAACATTGTCTTGAGATATCCCTATAGCTATTTTAGTTGCATTTGGAGTAATCCCTGAATTAGAAGGATAACCATATATGTATGCATTTATATAAATATCTGATGCACTTTTTCCAGCTAACATTCCTTTTGCAATAGGTTGAGTGTTACCTCCAACAAAATAGTCTCCATTATGATCGGTACCGAATAAGCTTAAAGCCTTAATTCCCTGAGGAATTAAAGGAAAATTAGTGCTTAAAGATGGCAATGGATTTGAAACTTTATCTTTATTATCACCATATGGAACTATTCCAGCTCCTTCAAAATCGTTTAGTAAAATTGCATTTGTCGAATCAAGAATAGTGCTATTGATAAGATTTCTAGTAATTCTAGTGGTATCTTTTGATCCTAAAACAGAAAAATTAAAATTAATTTTTCCTGGGGAAAAATGATATTGATTATCTGATGATCCATCCCAAGTCCATTCTGGCATACTATCTATATAATCAGATATTCCAGAAATCGTTTTATATGGGGTACCTAAAGTTGTAGGTAATTTATTTACAGATCGTAAAGAATCAACAGAAAAGGAAGAAATTTCAATTTTCCATCTAACTACTTCATTAAATTTTGCTTTAAAATATGTATTACGAGGTGTATTTTTTATTACACTTAAAGTTTTGGTAGGATCAATAGGATCTGGTCCAAGTTCTATTTTAGTATAAGTAGCTAAATCTATATCGGTATCTGGATTTGATGTAGAAGATTTATCCACACCATATATCTTAAAAGGATCTAACTCCGAAAAATTTGAAGAAGCAACCTTTAAGTCAGGACCTAACATTCCGTCCTTTTGAGTTCTTTTACAAGAAAGAAATGTAAGAAGAACAAGAACTAAGCAAATGTAATATTTTGATACTCTAGTCATCTTAATTATTGGGCTTTTAGAATACCAGTGTGTAATTTAAGAACAACTGATCAATGTTGTAATTTTGATTAATTGACGATTCCAATTTGTTTTTATAAGTAATCATTTGATAATTACCTGTAAAGAATGATCTATTACTAAATCTGTATCTTAATCCGAAACTCAGAATATCTTCCGTAGAATTAACTTTGTAATTATAATAATCAGAGATTAAACCAGAATAGATATTTCTGTATGCTACCCATTCATTACCGTTTCCAGTAAATGTTTTATACCCACCCATTAAATCAACACTTTTCAAAACTTCAACCGTCAAACCAGCGTCAATAATTGTACTGTTCAGGTCAACTGCAATTGGACCCGATCTAGAAGTCATTTCATTGCGGTAGCCTCCAGTCAATGCTATTGCTTTTTTGATTTTCAATATTCTGTCTATATTGATTAAAGCACCTCCTCTTAATCCTGCGAATTTTCTTAATTCAGAAGTTCCTTCTCCAATCATCTCTGTCAGGTTTTCACTTGTAAAGGAAAGCTGTCCAAATTTCTCTTTATGTCTTATAACCAGATTCCCTGTAAAACCTTTTCTGTTAGGAGTTGCAATTCCATAGGGAGTTAGGTTGTTATATTCAGGTAAGAAAGGTTTTAATATAGGCTGAATTGATTGGTTGTATAATTGGTCATTTGATAACCTATCAAAAAGAGTTTGGCTTCTTATTGTGGTGTTGTTATTCATCTGATCAAATGTTGAAGACTGAGCATTGTCATTAATTCTTCTTGTTTGTGCCCCTGGACTACTGAACTGAGCTCCAACTTCTCTATAAGAACCATCAACACCTATTATAAAGTTCCCAGGTTTGACAGCACCCCTTAAACCAGCGTCATAGAAATAGTCATCGTAACTTGCATTACGTCTTTTATTTTTTTCACTTTTAAAGCTATAGTTTGATGATCCAAATTCTCCCATCAAGCCTAATTCAAACTTGTCTCTTTCTAATTTCACTTTCACATCTGAAGTATAAACAAGGTTATCAAATTGCATGATAGAATCACGAACTGTACCTGCTAAGTCACTAACACCAGTTAAATTTCCTCCGATTTCGAAGAATTCACTCTGGATCACATGAACCCTTCCACCATATAACAATCTATCTGGTTCAAGAGTGGAGAAATTTGATCTTTTAATCCTTGTACCGAAAGCGTTTAATTTAAGTTTGTCAATTCCTTTTGCAAATTTTAAAGTCGTTTTAGCGTCTGCCCCTTGTAAACGCCATTTGTTACCAAAGTTGAAATTTTCATAATGAACAATGTCTCTTCTTATTTTAAATATATCAGACTCATAGTCATGGTAAACTTCTTCAAAGTTATAAAGAGTATATGGAGTAAGGCCCAAATCAACGTCGCCAATCTGATACTTTACTATCTTACCTAAAACACCTTCAATCCTGAACTGACGGATATTTAAGCTTGAACCATCGCCATAAAAACCACCAAAATTGTTTCTGGCCCTTAGTATAACAGATCCTTTAAAGTTTTCATTTGGACTAACGTTAATCCCTAAATCAAACAAGGTGTAACCATTGGTTGCACGTTTCTTTGACACAGAGTCATTTTTGACTGCATCGCCAGTCAATTTGTCATGGGTAACATATACCCTTCCTAATCCGGTGAAGTTAACAAGATCCGATTGGGCCTGAGCCGCGGTTGTCACTGTTACTAATCCAATAATTCCAAAAAGTTTACTAATCTTCATCTCCTTTTATGAGTTACGCTATCTTAGAAAAAGATTTTAATTTCTACTGATGATTCCTGTCCCTTAAACACATCTCGCTTGAAATTTTGATCCTTGTGATCAAACCAGCGATGTCTAACATATAATCCTGCATTAGATGCAAAATCATAGTCTATACCTAATCCAAAACCTTTACCGAATTGATCCCTGGATTTACCAGTTTCTTTCTTTGCTGTTGACAAATAGTCCTGAGCATTAAAAAGGTCTCCATTGTCATCAACTAATTGGGTCCTGTTGTTTGCATTAACCTTTTCTACACCTGCAAATCCAACCAGAGTAACTTTTTTCCCAATGGAATAGAAAGCTGTTAACTCATTATATAAATACTTTACAAAAGCATCATTGCTAAAAACAGGTACCGCAGATAACTTATCCTGGGCAGAATTAAAGGTTGTGTAATTCAAAACAACCAATTCCTTATTAAATATGTTTGTTTTATACTTTAAAGAAAGATCCAAAGTATTAAATGATTTTTTATAATTAACGTCAGTATCAGTAATCATAACTCTTTCGAAGGTTCTCCTGTACATACCTACTATAGAACCATACGGACCAAGCATATTTTGGAATATACCTGTGCTTCCACCAAACCTTGACCTTGGAAAGGCATTGAGCCTATGTTGAAAGTCTACCTGGTTATACCTTGGATCGATATTATATTTATTTTCGATTTCCTGACTTAGACCATAACCGATTGTGAATTTAAAATTCCCAAAAGTTTGTCCACCCTGTAATTCTAAACTTCTTCTATTATTAGTTTGTTGACCTAGTTCAGTGATTACACCCGGAAAAGTAGTTAAATCTGTTGCACCAAAAAGTTTATCAGGCGTTGGATAAGAAGGTTGAACGAAAGGAACAGAGCTGTTAAGAACATTACTGTTAACGTTTACAACACTCGAACCTATGCTGTACATAGTTACAGTAAGCGGAAATCTTAAAACCTTTTTATCAACATCTACTTTAAGGTTCACTGCCTCAGACCATTTTTCTTTATAGTCAGGACTCATATAGCTTCCAGCACCTGCTTCTAAATAGATATTAAGATTTCTTGGTCTGATTTTAAAATCCGCGGTAAGGATTTTTTGACTTTCCGGTTTAAGCTGTTGTGCATTGGTAAAACCATATTGCATAAAATAATTCACCCCAATTTCATGACCTAAGGCGTTGTTGTAAACACGTCCTGAAAAGAAGTTTTTAACTGGTGAATTACTTGTTTGAACGTAGCTACGGAATCCACCACTGTTGTCTGTTTTTCCATATACAGTCATGAAACCAAAACCACCAGGCAAACCACTACCTTCTAAGATAAAGCCTTGAGTTCCAGCTCTTCCCCAACGATTATCTACTGCAATGTTTTTTTCTTCGTATTGAGAAGCATACCTACCAGCAGATTTACCCTGAGGTTGCCATGGCCATCTTTCGAACAAGTCTTCTCTATACTGATAGTTCCAAAGTGTCATAGGAGATTGTTTCGCCCAGTTCACTCCACCACCTGCGGTTAGTGTAAAAGTTCCAAAGTTAGAATTGATATTTCCTTTAAAATTTAATAATCTGTATATAAGAGCTTGTCTTCCTGAATCACTTTTCTGACCTGTCATTTGATTGTCAAAATAGTATTCAACCACTACAGAGGTTCTGGAAGTAGGATTTGCTTCGGCCTTAAGCATCATAAATGGCTCAGGAAATCCATCCTGGTTTCTCGTAACAGGATTTACGCCGTTGATAGCGATGTTCCGAGATCCACCATACATGTCCTGATAAAAAGAATCCATGTTTCTGTATTGCATGAAACCTCTTACATAACCAGAAAACCTTACAGGGACATTGCTTATGGCAGGAATATTATCTTCCTGCTCGCTTGGCTCTGCCTGAACTTGTTTTAGTTTATCCAATTTTGCTAAACCAACAGACTTGAGTGCATCAAGTTTTCTGGATTTAGCTGGATGACTACCAATAGTTCCGGTTGAATCTCCTGAATTTGTAACGGCTCCGGAGTGGATGCTAATTAGAATTAGCAGAGTGGCAGGTAAAAATACCTTTGCTGAAAAGACTCTCAATTTATTATCTATTAGCAAGTAAAAACTCTTTATTATTAGTTAGAATAGCCTAAAAAGATTTTAACCCTTTTTAAGCGGTGCAAAAGTGTTTTAATTAATTTAAAAAACAAAATTGTGGATATAAATATATTGAGAAATATTTTTAATAATCCAACTTAAGATTGCTAATGCTTTGTATCTGAATGACCTAAGAGTTTTTCCGGGGCAATAATATCTCTGATTTTTTGTTTCAGAACTTTAATATCAGGGAAGGACCCTAGTGATTTCCTATCGAAAATCAGTTCATCATTTACATAAATACTAAATATTCCGCCTGTTCCTGGCTTTAGCACCAGCTCTCCAATTTCCTGTGAGAAAGTAGTAAGAAGCTCCTGAGCCATCCAGGCACTTCGCAAAAGCCAATTGCACTGAGTACAATATTCGATGGTGATTCTTGGCTTTTGCATTATACTACAACACTTACTTCCTTCTTTAATGCTTCTAAAAACATGTCCAGGCTTGAAGAAGAGATATTGAGCGTGGGAAGAATTCTAATGGTATTTTTGTTGGATGAATTGCCTGTAAATATTTGATGTGAGAACAAAAGCTTTTTTCTAAGCTTATCAATATTATAATCGAATTCAATTCCTATCATTAACCCTTTGCCTCTTACTTCTGTTACTCCAGGCATAGATTCAAGTTCTTGAGAAAAAGGAACTGCAATCTCTCCAGCATGTTTAATAAGGTTTTCAGATCTAATTACATCTAAAACCGCAATGGCAGCTGCACAGGCAAGATGATTTCCACCAAAAGTTGTTCCTAGCAAACCATGTGAGGCTTCAAAATCTGGACTAATAAGGATACCGCCTATAGGAAATCCATTTCCCATTCCTTTTGCCATACAAATTATGTCCGCTTTTACATCTGCATGTTGATGGGCAAAAAATTTACCGCTTCTTCCGTGTCCTGACTGAATCTCATCCAGGATAAGAACAACTTTATGTTTGCTACATAATGAACGAATCTTTTTTAGGAAATCATTATCTGGAACATTAACCCCAGCAACTCCCTGAATTCCTTCAATAATAACAGATGATAGATCGCCTTGGAGGAAATGTGCCTCAAGACCATCTATTTTATTTAATGGATGAAAAACACAATGGCCATTTCTGTTGATAGGTGCCTGAATGGCGAGATTCTCAGTTACTTCTACAGCTGCTGAAGTTCTACCGTGAAAAGCTTTTGAAAAAGCTAATACTTTCTTCTTTCCAGTTTTAAAGGATGCAAGTTTAAGAGCATTTTCTACTGCCTCTGCCCCACTGTTTATTAGAAAAAGAGAATAATCGTTATAACCACTTATTAAACCAAGCTTATCAGCAAGTTCCTTCTGCAATGGTATATTGACTGAATTAGAATAAAAGCCGATTTTATTTAATTGTTCTGTTACTTTTTGAATATAATAAGGATGGCTATGTCCAATAGAAATAACTGCATGACCACCGTAAAGATCCAGGTATCTATCTCCTTTTGAATCCCAAAGGAATTCTCCTTCTGCCCGAACCGGCTCAATATCATACAAAGGGTAAACGTCAAATAATTTCATTGGTCAATTTTAAATAACTAATATCCTAAACTTTTCAATTTCAAACCTGCTGTTTCGTCCGAACCGAACATTATATTCATATTTTGGACTGCCTGGCCACTTGCACCTTTAACCAAATTATCAATACAACTTATAATTAGCAAATAATCATTGTGCTTTTCTAAATATATTATGGCCTTGTTGGTATTTATAACCTGCTTTAAATCAGGATTTTTTCTTGTTACAATTGCAAATGGGTGGTTTTTAAAATACTGCTCGTACAATTCATACAGTTCTTCAATACCTTGGTTTATTTTAATGTGCATATTGGCAATTATACCTCTTGGAAAATCGCCACGATATGGTATAAAATTAATTTCTTTATCAAACCCTGGTTGCAATTGGTTTAAGCTTTGTTTGATTTCCTTTAAATGCTGGTGGTCAAATGCCTTATAAACTGACAAATTATTTGCTCTCCAACTGAAATGGGTTGTTTCAGTAGGTTTTTGTCCGGCACCGGTACTACCAGTAATGGCTGTCAAATGAACTTCGTCATTTAGAGCTGAAATACTTGCCAAAGGGAGCAATCCTAATTGGATGCAGGTTGCAAAACAACCAGGGTTCGCAATATTATTTGCTTGTTTTATTTTCTCTCTATTCAATTCTGGCAAGCCATAAATAAATTGATTGTCGGTTTGAAATGAAGTATGAATTCTAAAATCCTGACTTAGGTCAATAATCTTAAATTCTCTATTTACAAAATAAGAAGGGTTGTCGTTAATAAATTTGGAGGAATCGCCATGTCCCAGACATAAAAACAATACATCTATATTATCTGAGAGTTCTGAAGAGAATTTGAGGTCGGTATCTCCAATTAAGTCATGATGAACTTCCCATACTGAATTTCCCGCATTGCTTTTACTGTTAACAAAAGCTATAACAACATCAGGATGGTGGACTAATATCCGAAGAAGTTCCCCTCCAGTGTATCCTGCTCCACCAACTATACCAACTCTAATCATTTCAATAAATATCTAAACGTTGACGTGTCTTTCAGAATGGTAAGATGATCGAACAAGAGGACCTGATTCAACATACTTTATTCCTCTTTTTTCACCTTCCACTTTTAAAAGGGCAAAAGTTTCCGGGCGAATAAATTCTGCAACCTCAAGGTGCAATTTTGTTGGCTGCAGGTATTGACCTAGGGTGAGGACATCTAAACCAACACCTGCTAAATCATCCATTGCAGAATAAACTTCATCTAATGTTTCTCCTAAACCCAACATTATACCTGTCTTGCTTCTTTTACCGAAGTCCTTTATTCTTTTGAGTTCTTCCAGACTTCTGTCATATTTTGCCTGTGGGCGTACTCTTCTATATAGTGACCTTACAGTTTCCATATTATGTGAAACAACTTCCTGTCCTGGGCTAATCATTCTAATTAATGCATCCCAGTTGCCCTGAACATCGGGGATCAGAGTTTCAATGGTAGTTTCTGGATTTAGCAATTTGGTCTCAACAACAGTTTGATACCAGATCTCTGCACCTTTATCTTTCAGTTCATCTCTATTAACAGAAGTTATAACTGCATGCTTTACACCCATTAAATGGATTGCTTCAGCCACTCTTTTTGGCTCTTCTGCATCATATTCTGTTGGCCTTCCCGTTGCCACGGCACAAAAAGAACAACTTCTTGTACAAACATTGCCTAATATCATGAATGTTGCGGTGCCTTCCCCCCAACATTCGCCCATATTTGGGCAATTGCCGCTTTCACATATTGTATGAAGTTTATACTTATCTACTAACTGTCTGACTTTGGCATATTCTTTTCCTATGGGGAGCTTTACACGCAACCAATCAGGACGTTTGGCTCTTTGAGAAGTGGATTCTATTGTAGGTAATTCAATCATTTTTAAGGTAGGGAGTCTTAATATCTTTTACCGAAATAAATATTTACAAAGGCCGAAGAAAACGCAGAACGATTTTTGGCATTCTCTATTATCACTATCTTTTTAGTAAACGCTTCTACCATGAATCCTAGTTCAACTCCAGTAACATAAGTATCCCAGGTGCTGATCCCGAATTCAAGTGAAACTCTTGCATTAAGGCCCATTGTGGCAGAAATTGCATCAAATCCAGAGAAAAAACTACTTCCTAATATTCTTGTATATGGAACATCTGAGCTGTATTGTACAGTAGATGTTTTCCCCTGACCATTGCTTACAATGATGTAATAAGGTTTAATGAGACCTAAAGAAGGGCCTGCGCTTGTTATCAGTTTTAATTCCAGGCCTTCTTCAGATGACTTTCTGAACAACAAAAATTCTCTGCTGTAATTGGGCCTTATGACGAAAAGGAAATTTACTTTATTGTAAATAAAATAGCCATTTCCCGAATCGGCAGCAAGCCGGACTTCTTTAGGATGTTTGATATTGACTATCTCAAGCGAAATATTATTGAATTGCTTTATTTTTTTTTCTCTTTGCCATGCATATTTTACTCTTATTCCACCGGGAATACCTCCAAGGGTATGAAAAAGTATTCCTCCTGCGAGTTCAGCTTTGTATGCAAATGCTTCATCGTCACTAAAATCTTCCTGAACAATTTGTGCATTTGTTTGGTAGAATAGTGTGAAAACTAAAACAAAAAGAATAATAAACTTTGGCACACTTTAGTATTTAACGCAAAGATAGAAATTGTAGGAACAAGAAGTTCTCAAAACAATTGCAAAAGATCATGAATTCATAAACAATAAGGTTAATTTTGTCAATTTAATGAGCTAATCTTTTCAATTTTCAAAGCGTTTTTGTTTGAATATCAGCTTAAATAACCATTTCATCATTCATATCAATTAGTCAGAGCTTATTTTGGAAAAACAAAATGCATACACTAATCCACTGGAAATGGATATTTTAATAAAAGGCCTTGCAGGCTTTACTTCTCAATATATTTTAACAGGAGGTATTGTATTTCTTATTCTGGCCACTGTTATAATAAAAAGATCGCCGAAGTATTTGCCCGTAATAATTTTTACAGTTTCACTTATTCTTGCTTATACATTTAGAAATAAAAGCTTAGTAGAAATACCTCTATTTAAGATTACTCCCTATTCTTCATTCTTTTTTCATTTGGCTTTTCTTTCGGGAATGCTCTGTAGTTTTTTAATCGAGCACTCCAGACTGGCATTATCCGACAAAAAATTTGAATTGTATATTCTTTTGTTATTCAGCATTTTAGGGATGACCATTGTTTCTATCAGCAGCAATCTTTTGACACTGTTTTTAGGAATAGAATGTATTTCTATATCATCTTATTGTTTGGCTGCATTTGGTTTCTCACCTAAAAGCAGTGAATCTGCTATGAAATATGTTTTATATGGTTCCGCTACCAGTGGGATTATGATTTTTGGAATGTCATTGATATATGGTTTAACAGGCACGATGGATATTAATGAACTGGTTCTAAAATCAGGTTTATATAATAATTCGACTTTATATAATATTTCGATGGTAATGATTTTGTGTGGGTTGCTATTTAAAATTGCAGCTTTCCCATTTCATAATTGGGCGCCAGATGTTTATGAAGGCACGCCAACACCATTGGTAGCCTTCTTTTCAATTGCGCCCAAAGCATTGGCTATTTATGGTTTGATCTTACTTTCAGAACTTTACAACAATGTTTGGCAACTTAAATCACTATTGATAATAGTTTCTGTTTTGTCCATGACAATAGGAAATTTATTGGCCTTAAATCAAAATAATGCAAAGAGAATGCTGGCTTATTCCTCTATTGCTCATGCAGGATTTCTTCTGATGGGTATTGTAATTGGAGGAAATTCGGGGCCTGAAAACATCATTTACTATCTTACTATTTATGTTTTGATGAACTTTTCAGCTTTCCATTTGTTACAAATTATATCAAAATGGAAAGAAAATGGTGATATAAGAGAGTTTGCAGGATTAGGTAAAAATAATCCTTATCTGGCTACCTCACTGCTCATTACCATGATTTCGCTTACTGGATTACCACCAGCAGCGGGATTTTCAGCCAAACTGTTTATGTTTTCAGGCGTATATGAATCATATAAAATAACGGGAGATATTTCAATATTTATTATGTTATCAGCTGCATTACTAAATACTGTCGTTTCACTCTTCTATTATTTAAAGATGCCATTTTATGCCTTTTTCAGGGATAACAAGGAAAACAAAGAACTTCAGGTAACGTTTGCGGAAAAAGGGTTTATCCTAGCTTTAAATGCGTTACTTTTGTTATTGTTTCTTAAGCCTGACTGGGTTTTTAAAATAATAAAGCTAACTCAACTTAAAGGGTAATTCTCGCCAAACATCTATGAGCGAACCAATTAAACACGAATGCGGCATTGCCTTAGTTCGTTTACTCCGCCCCTATTCATATTACATTAAAAAATATGGAACTCCATTTTACGGTTTAAATAAGCTGTATATCCTAATGGAAAAACAAACCAACCGTGGCCAAGACGGAGCCGGTGTTGCTGTTGTAAAAATTGGTGTTCCTCCTGGAAGCCGTTATATAAGCAGATACCGAAGCATGGAACATAATCCTGTTGGGGATATTTTTGAAAAGATCAATAAAAAGGTAAAAAAACACCTTAAAGGACATAAAGACAAACTTGATAATGCTGACTGGCTGAAAGAGAACGTGGCTTTTATGGGTGAAGTAATGATAGGTCACCTACGTTATGGAACTCATGGAATGAACAGCATTGAAAATTGCCATCCATTTTTAAGGCAAAATAACTGGAGGAGTAGAAACCTGGTATTGGCAGGAAATTTCAACATGACCAATGTTGATCAGCTTTTTCAGAAATTGATTGAATTAGGACAGCATCCTAAAGAAATGGCTGATACGGTTACTGTACTTGAAAAAATCGGTCACTTTTTGGATGAAGAAATCCAAATGACATTCAACCGTTTGAAAGATAGGTATACTAATCTTGAAATTTCGGAAATTATAGAAAACAGTCTTGACCTGCCTCGTGTATTAAAGAGGTCGGTAAAAGATTTCGATGGCGGATACGCAATGGTCGGAATGACCGGTTATGGTGCATCATTTGTAGCCAGAGATCCTAATGGCATAAGGCCTGCCTATTATTATGCTGATGATGAAGTAGTTGTAGTAGCTTCTGAACGTCCTGCCATAAGACAAGCTTTTAAATGCGCTTATGAAGACATTAAGGAAGTACAGCCTGGCCATGCATTGATTATAAACAAAGACGGAGATTATAATGAATACAATCTTCGTGATGCAGGAGATAAAAAATCGTGCAGTTTTGAAAGAATTTATTTCTCAAGGGGCTCAGATCCGGCTATTTACAAAGAGAGAAAAATGCTTGGCAAATCTTTAACAGAAAAGGTTTTAAAAGCGGTAGACCACGATATTGAAAATACAGTTTTCTCCTATATTCCGAATACAGCAGAGACAGCTTTTATGGGTTTTATCGAAGGTGTGAATGATCATATTTTCAATAAAAGAATGCAGCTTTTCAATGATAAGAAAACATCAAAAGAGGATTTAGAAAAATCTATGCGTCTTTTTCCACGACTGGAGAAATTAATAATCAAAGACGCAAAAATAAGAACCTTCATTACCGATGATAATCACAGGAATGAAATGGTTTCCAGTTCTTATGACAGCACATTTGAAACAGTTAGAGCTGGAATTGACAGTGTTGTGGTGATAGATGATTCAATAGTTCGCGGAACCACTTTGGAAAAAAGCATACTGCGAATTCTGGATAAACACAAGCCTAAGAAAATTGTAATTGTGTCATCAGCACCACAAATCAGGTATCCTGACTGTTATGGAATAGACATGTCAAAAATTGGTGAATTTGTTTCCTTCCGCGCGCTACTAGCTTTATTGAAAGATGATAACCTGGAACATAGGTTAGATGAAACCTATGAGAAGTGTAAATTTGCCCTTGAAAACAATGAGGATGATATTTTTATAAACAATTATCTCCAGGAATTATATAATCTTTATACAGACGATCAGGTTTCGGCTAAGATTGCAAAGATTATTACCCCCAAGGATTTAAATGCAGAAGTTGTAGTTGTTTATCAATCAATTGCCGGATTGCACAAAGCTTGCCCTAATCACATTGGAGACTGGTATTTCTCAGGAAATTATCCTACCCCTGGTGGAACAAGAACTGTAAATAAGGCTTTCGTTAATTTTATGGAAGGCAAGTTAGTGAGGGCTTATTAAAATTTGAGGTTTCTATTTAAAATGAATAGACCTGCCAATTTTAAAACAACTTTCCTTGTCATTTTTCTATCATTTTCAATTGGGCAGGTATTTGCTCAATTGAATAGTTGTGATTCTCTTAGATTATTCTTAAAAAGCCATAATTTATCAGAGGGTCGAAAAGTAATTTTTCGAACCCTAAATCATCAACCTTCACAAGGTTCGTGTTTCTATCAAACTGCTTTAGAAATTTATGATAGTTCTCTGGTAAAATCACCCTCAAATACCTTATTAAAAGATTCTATTTTTAAAATTCTAAACCTTTGGAGTGTAATAAACAACAGCTGTGAGGTTTTAAACGAGGAAGCTAAAAGGTATTATTTGTACAAAAAGGATGATAAACATTATAAGGATGACATTTGCCCCTATCTAAGAACAAGCTTTCTAAATTGCCAAACTGCTCAATTTAGTCCCGAATCTATACTATCGCTGAATGAATGCTTCTTAATAAGTACTTATAACAGAGAGGAAACTCAGTATTCCTGCAAATTGGAAGAGAAAATCTGGTTGTATTTAAATAATCATCAACAACTTACTGGAAATCCTGAATGGAAGATTTTCAAAAATCGTGTTCGAAATGCTTTACTGACTTGCCCCTTTATAACTTGTGCTAAACTTGACTCATTATTTGTAAATGAAATAGAATCTCAAGATCTAAAAGCAATTAAACAACTTAACAGTATCCTCTCACAAAAGAACTGTATAGCTAATAAGCTTTATGCTGCAACTGCAGAAAAAATACTAATTGCTGAGCCATCCTTCAATGGTCTATACAATTTTGGCATCACAAGTAATAAGAATGGCTCGTTAACGAAAGCTTATAGTAGCTTCATTAAGGCTGAAAAACTGGCTCCTTCAAAACAACAAAAATCTTTGTGTTTTCTTCGAATAGCAGAATTATTGGAGGTTCAGAAAAATTATGAGAAAGCAAAAGAATTTGCACAGATAGCCATTGAAAATGATCCGGATAACCAGGAAAGCTTTGTATTTTTGGCACATCTGTTTGCAAAGGCAGACTCTATTTGCACTTTGAAAAGTTTAGAAAAAGCAGCCCTTTACATTCTAATAGCAAATAATTATAAGAAAGGTGGCTTGATAGCTGAATCAAATAACTATTACCAGAAAAGTGATATTGATAACCTTATAAAAAAGGGAACAATAACAAAAGGACAAAAAACATTGATTGAATGCTTTATTAAAGAAGAAATTCTGCTTACCAAATGAAATTTATAATTTACCTGATTCCATTGTTTTTAATATTTGCCTGTGCCAAACAGGAAATGAAAACTTACAAAAAGTATGATGGCCCCATGTTAGTTGGCTATGATATATTTACCAACTATAGCGATTCCGGTATTATAAAATTGCAAATGTGGGCCCCGGAACAACAGGAGCTGGAAACTGGAGACAGAGTTTTTCCTAAAGGAATTAAAATTGATTTTTTTGAGAAGGGCAAAGTATCTACAACCTTAACTGCAAAACATGCCACTTTTTCTAAAGTCACGGGCATTTATACTGTCAGAAATAATGTTGAAATCGTGTCGACTGATAAGAAGAAAAAGCTTAACACAGAAGAATTGAAATGGATGCCTCTTTTACACAAGGTTAAGATTGAAAAGGACAAGTTTGTTCGGATACAAACTCAATCTGAAGTATTAACAGGAATGGGCCTTGATGCTAATGAAGATTTTAAATGGTATAAGATCACAAAACCGCAAGGAGTTTTTGCAGTTCAAAAACAAGAGGGCAATTAATTTATGAAGATTTTAGAGACCATTCTTTTTGCTTTAACAGTCGTATTTTTCATAATTGGTGTACATCAAACCTATCATTACGGCCTACTAAATAGCTATTTTCTTTTTACTTTCGCAGTTTTCACACTTTTAGGTTATGGTTTTCTAAAAAGGAACAGGGAAGAAAAAGCCTCAAAGGAGAAAAAATAGAGGGTATTTATTAACCAAGCTTTTTATTAGCGGTATGGCGACCGCTATCACGCGAAGTTTTCTTCTCAAGATTTTTCCTAAACGCAGCTTCAAGATCTACTCCAGTTTGATTTGCAATACAAACTAATACAAATAAAACATCGGCTAATTCATCTGAAAGGTCACTTTCTTTATCAGATTCTTTAAAAGATTGCTCTCCAAATTTTCTCGACATAATTCTCGCCACCTCTCCTACTTCTTCCGTCAGAATCGCAAGATTTGTAAGTTCTGAAAAATACCTAACTCCATATTTTTTAATCCATTCGTCAACTTTTTGCTGGGCTTCAGGTAAAGTGATTTGAGAAGGCATATGCGGGTATTTTTAAATAAAAATGATAGCTTATTCCTGTGTCAGAGCAAAGGAAACAATGTTTGCACCCATCTGAAGGGCTTTTTGATGAATTTCAACTGGATCGTTATAAACACTTTGGTCTTCCCATCCATTTCCAAGATCGCATTCATAGGTATAAAAACAAACCAGTTTTCCTTCCCAAAACAATCCAAAACCTTGTGGTGGTTTATTGTCATGTTCATGGACCTTCGGAAGCCCCTTTGAAAAATTAAATCTTTGATGGTAAATAGGATGATCAAAAGGCAATTCAACAAAATTGAGTTCGGGAAATACCTTTTTCATTTCAGGCCTTATAAATTTATCCAGGCCATAATTATCATCAATGTGAAAAAAACCTCCAGAGATAAGATATTTCCGTAGATTTTGCGCTTCAGATTGTGTAAAAACCACATTGCCATGGCCCGTCATGTGAACAAATGGATAAGAAAATATTTCAGGACTTGCTGGTTCAACAATTGCTTCCTCCACGTCCAGGTTCATTTTAAGCTGCTGGTTGCAGAACTGAATCAGGTTTGGAAGTGAAGTTTTATTGGCATACCAATCTCCTCCACCACCATATTTTAGCTTTGCCAGCTTAATTTTTTGGGCAGAGAGAAGACCTGATGCTGTCAATAAAATACAAATTACATATCCTACAATTCTCATTATTCAAATTTACACAAAAGCATTGAAGATAGTTAAAGCATACATAGCCGCCGTTTCGGTTCTCAAAACATTATTTCCAAGGCTAACAGATTTATAGCCAAGATTGATCGCTGATAATATTTCCTCATTAGAAAAATCACCTTCAGGACCAATAAGGATAGTGGAAGATGAAGAATTTTCATCTAATAAATCTGATAAAGTTGGAGTTGCATTGTCCATTGAAACATGTGCAATGTATTTCGATCCCTGGATGTCGATTTCTAAAAACTGTTTCCATTTTATTATACCGATAATTTTGGGAAGAAATGCTTGCTTTGATTGCTTGATTGTAGATACGGCAATTTTGTGAACCCTTTCAAGATTCAATTTATTTCTTTCGGAGTTCTGGGTTTCAAGTAGTAAAATTTCATCTACTCCTATCTCAGTTGCTTTCTCTATCATCCAATCAAATCTTTCACTGGTTTTAGGAGGTGCTACACATAACCTTCTGTAGCTTTTGGATTTGGGCACAACCTCATGAAATAAAATTTCTACTTGGGATGATTTAGGATGTAGCTTTGTACAAATTCCTTCTGCGAAAGAACCTAAACCGTTTGTGAGAAGAATAGGATCACCAATCTTCATTCTTAAACTCAAAGCACAATGTCTTGATTCTTCCTCGCTGAGCGTTATAGAACCAGTTAACTCTCCTTCAAAATAAAACAATGGTTTGCCTCTGAGGTCCAAAATCTTTTTTTTCTAAACTTAGGGATATAGATTGTAATGCAAAAGGCAATTCTAAATTTAGTCCCATTTTTAATTTTTGTGCTTAAATTGCAGCTTATAGCATGTTCAGTTAAATGTTTCGGTTTTATTGTTTTGTTTTTGTTTTACTCGGCATTTTTCCTGTTTTCAGTCAGGAGGCTTCTATAACTATTGGAAATAATAATGTTCCAATAAATCAGGCATTTACCATAACTATCACTGTAACGAACGAACAGCTTCGGGAATACACCAATTTTCCAGACATTCCTGGATTCAGAAAGCAAGGAACTTCTTCCATGTCATCAACTAATATTGTGAACGGGAGCATTACTTCAACTTCAAGTATTGTCCAGAATTACGCAGCAGAGAAAGAAGGGAAGTTTGTTTTGAAAGGTTTTAAAATGAAGATCAATGGTAAAGAAATAAGTTCTCCTGGAACTACCATTACTATTGGACCACCAGCACAAACAAACCGACGAGGCTTTTTTGATGATGATTCCGATCCATTTGAAGAGTTTTTCGGAGAAAAGAGAAACAACAGTCCAAAAGAATTTGTTGATGTTCAGGATGATGCGTTTTTTATTATTCAATCTGATAAAAAGTCTGTATACCGGGGAGAAGGATTTTTATTAATGGCGGCACTATATATTGGAGAAAATAACAGAGCCCAATTACAGTTTCCAAACGATCTATCTCAGCAATTATCTGCCATTATAAAAAAGGTGAAACCGGCAAGTTGCTGGGAAGAAAACTTCGAAATCCACGAAATAGTCCCGGAAGTTGTCACGATTGAAGGCAAAAGATACAGAAGATTTAAGCTTTTTCAGGCAATGATGTATCCTTTAAATACACAGCAAATCAGGATCAATTCTGCTGGCCTTAAAATGATAAAATATAAAGAAGCTAAAAATCCAACGTTTTTCGGAAACAATTTAAAGGAAGATTATAAGGTTTTTGAAAGTAAGCCTTTTGAAATTAAAGTAAAAGAATTGCCACCACATCCATTAAGAGAAACAATCCCGGTAGGTGAATTTACTTTTGAAGAAGATATAAGGGGAACCCAATTAGAAGCCGGAAAAAGCTTCTCACATAATTTTATGGTATCCGGAGAAGGTAATTTCTCATCTTTGGAAGCACCTCAAATACCTGAAAATGATAAATTAGAATTTTATTCTCCTGAGGTCAGACAATCAATAAACAGAGGAGATAACAAAGTGAAAGGTACTAAGTTGTTTACCTATGCAGTAATTCCTAAAGAACCTGGTGAATATGATTTAGGGAAATATATCCAAATCCCTTATTTCAACCCAGCCAAAGGGAAATATGACACTTTAAGGTCAACATTGAAAATCAAAGTTAAGGGCGAAAGTCAAAAAGATGTTGCAATTCAGGCAAATGAATATGACAGTTTCTACTCAGCTATAGACAAAGAAAGTAATAGGTTTTACAATGATTATTATAATTCAACGGTAAAACTTGTAGCCAATATATTATTACTTTTTATGCTTGTGGCAACGGGATTTATAGTGCTAAGGCCGCTTAAAAACAAAATCAAAAAATGAGTAGTACTTACGGTAAAATATTTAAAATCAGTACTTTTGGAGAATCGCACGGAAAAGCGGTTGGTTTAGTTTTAGAAGGATGTCCTGCTGGTTTAGAAATAGATGAAAACAAAATACAACTAGATCTAGACAGAAGAAAACCGGGCCAGTCTCATATCGTTACGCA
>JACMRH010000053.1 GCA_014376535.1 Cytophagales bacterium
GTTTTGCAAGTGTTGCTTACCGTGGTGCTTCTGCTGGTACTGAGTGGGCTAACGATACCTGGACTGAGTACAACCCTAACTTGTTTAAATACACTGCAGGTTTGCCAACCCGTAAGGCTGTTGCTGATAACTTCTTATCTGGAAACGGTGTTTCTGATTTGAACACTATCGCAATCTATCCTAACCCAGCTGTAGACAAAACTAAAATTTCTTTCTTCATGGACTATGCAACAACTGATGCTGCACTTTCTGTATTGGATATGAGCGGTAATTTGATCTTTGTTCAGAACAGCAACCTTTTTGCAGGTGAAAACAATGTAGATATGAACACTACAAACCTTGAGCCAGGTACGTACATCGTTCGTGTATCTGCAAACGGAACTACTGCAAAAACTGCAAAATTAAACGTAATACGTTAAGCTAAACAAAGTTCTGTTAAAAAGAAGGCCCCGGATTTCCAGGGCCTTCTTTTTTTTAAAATTATGAAACTCCTAATTTTTATAGTGAGCGTTTTACAAAATTATATTAAAAATATGACCCTGAACTTTTTCTAATTTCTTTTTGTAATTATATTACTTCACTAAATAATTATACAATTGGGCAAAATAGCAAAACTTATATTCACATTCCTTTTCCTCATCACTATTTCCGGACATGCCACACCTTCAGTAGAAAGATGGCGAAATGGAATTAAAAAGATATTCCCAACAATCCAGTCTGCTATTGACTCAAGCCTTGCGGGCGACAAAATCACTTTACGGGGCGGAACTTATTTTGAAAATATTTCTATCAATGGACATCCTGGTAATATAAACTTTCCAATTGAACTGGAAGGATTTCCGGGAGAAACCATCATTATAGACGGGGCTGATAGAGGGTTGCAAGTTATTGGCAATACGAGGTGGAAAAGCAATGGGGGTGGAGAATATCAGGCAATAGTGCCATTTTCTGGCAACCAGGCATGGAACAGGATAAGCCCTGCTTCTATTTCAGCAGGAGATTCATTGATGGCCACTTACTGGCTGGAACCTAAATTTGACAGTCTTCAACGCGGACAGGGAATTATTCGCTTTGGAGATATTGTGAAAATAAGACTGAAAGGGAACAATAATCCTGCAAACAAAATAATAAATATCGGGACTGCAGATGCAGTCTTAAAAATTCAAAATACAGCGTATTGGAAAATTTCAAATATCACCCTTAAAAATGCCGGCTTTGCAGGTATTTACCTGGCCGGTTATAATGTGAATAACATTAGCATTGACAAAATAAAGGTATTTACTTCTTTCAGGGGCATTACAACAGAAGAAAGTGCCAATGCCCAAAACATATCCATTACCAATTGCAAGTTCAGCAATTCAATGCCATCTGATTGGGCCTGGCTTGGATATCAGGATTGCTCCAGCAACAGTGAAGATTGGAAGTCACCCCAAAGGTCTACCGGTATTATGATCAAAGGGACTACAAATACAGATATAAAAAATTGTGAAATAGATGGTTGGTGGGACGGTATGAAGCTTACCGGTTCTTATAACAAGGCCCGATACAACGTTTTCCACAATATCAATGACGATATGGTGGAACTGGAATCAAAATACTCCACTGATATTAAATTTCATAATAATGTAGGTTATGATTTAAATGTTGGCATAAGCCTGGTGAACAATGTGGGAGGCAATATTTATATTTTTCGCAACCGTATTTCATGCACCAGGCCCTGGTACAAAGAAAACAGTACAGCCAAATATTATGGCTACTCAATAAAGTTCAGCCCTGGCTGGGGAGTAGACAGGATTGCAAAAAATGTTAAAATTTTCAACAACACTTTTTATGCCTACAGGGCCAATATTTGGGATGCCAACCAGGTAGAATTTCAGTATTTCGAATTTATTAATAATATATTCTATAGTGTGTCAACTTATTATAATTCAAATTTTGTGGACCATGATACCTCTGCGCACACTTTTGCAAATGGATGTTATTGGTCTAACAATATGTGGAACAAACAACCGAATATATCTGAAAATGGTATCCGTTATGGAGACCCCGGATTTGTTTCTGTTCAATATTTAAATCCGAAGGTAAATGTCAATTTGAACCTGCTTCCCGGATCATTGGCCAAAGATGCCGGTACAACTTACGCAAATACCAGATGGCCGGGCATAGACCCCACAATCATAATTGGCAAGCCGGATATTGGAGCCAACGAAATAGGTATTAACGATAACGATGTTTACAAAGCCAGCCCTGATTTTAGCCAATCTTTATCTTCTTCAAGACAGGTTGTGGTAACTGGAATTGAAGACGTAACAATTGAGCCCGAAGTTGAAATATACCCTAACCCGGCGAAAGAGGTATTGTATATAAAGCATCCTCAAGGTTTAATTATAAATGAAATTGGAATAAGAAATATGAAAGGGCAGGGCTATAAATTCATCCCTGAACGGGTTGATCAAACAACCTTGAAAATAGAATTAAATGGATTAGATCCAGGTTTTTATATAGTAAACTTCGCAAGCTTTTCGAAACTATTCAATCTTCAGTAAATATTGTAGGTATTAATGACCGAATGGCCTGACATTTGCCTAACTGCTTCTCATATTCTTTTTCACTTTTGCGGCCTTTGCACAGGCTACATATTTTACTTCAAATATTGTTCGGAACTTTTACCTAATGCAATTTAACCTTAAACAAAAAAAACCTGCAGTATTCTGCAGGTTTTTAAAATGGATATATTATTGATTTTATTTTCCAGATACAACTATCCTTTTTGTTGTATTGGTTTCTCCCGAAACTACATTGACAAAATAAATACCGGATGGCAATCCATCTAACAATACTTTTACAGTATTTTTTCCCTGATGGGAATTAGCAACTGATTTACGCAAAACATTAGAAAGCGCATCCATTATATTAATCTCCGTTGTTCCAGCATAGTTAGAATTGAACGTTACATCAATGTGGTCATACGCGGGTACTGGTGAAACAAACACATCAGTAGTTATCTCCTCCAGGCTTATATCGCCTTCACGTGAAACTGTACCTCCAGTCCAAGGTGACAATACATTGCCTGCAATTGGGCTTTGGAAACCACCACCTGGTAAGGTCCAGGCAACAGTAAGGTGATCGTTCAAGCTTGCTTCTTTGTGAAGAGCCATAACAAAATATTTAACTCCTTTTATCAATCTTACAGGTACTGAAGTTTGAGATGGATATTTTGCATATGCACGAGGATTAACTGAAAATGGTACAGAGGCAATCAATTGCTTGTTAGACGGGTTAGCGTCAGTACTTAACCATAATTCTGCTTTATCGTCGGCAGCAATATAGAATGTGTAGTTTCCTGTCTCAGGTGCACAAACAAAACCTATGATCCTTGACCCAAAATTATCCCCAAAGTTTAGAGGAGCTTCAAAGGAATTCAGGCTAGAAACTGATCCTGGATTGTTAGGATAGTTGGCATTAGAAGTAAGGCTGGAAATCAAAGAACCTGGTATATTATGATAAACCTCTCTTTTTATACTGCCGCTTCCTGTGCAACCCTGAACAGTGATCTTTACAGTGGCTGAAGTGACAGTAGCATTATCATTGTCAATTACTTTAGTATACAAGTTATAGGTTCCTGAACCAACACCCGGCCAGCTGAACTCATAGGGGAATTTTGAATCTTCACCTAATTGAACAAGATTTGCATAAAAAAGGACTTTTTTTACAGTTCCATCTTTATCAGCTCCGTCTGCTTTTATCGTAATTGTACTTCCTGCCTGGAAAATTGCAGTATTGGCCGGACTAGTAACTTTAGTAGTTGGAAGATCGTTCACAGGAACAATGCTTATTAGCACTTTTGCATCGTTTAAAGCAAAACCAGCCATATCAGAACCGTTCCAACTTATAGTATCCTGTCCATTTAAATCACTAAAAGGAGTGTACTTTATAATACCAAAAGCCGAAGAAGGAAATATGTCGCCTTCTTGTACTGATACAAAGTTTAGCGAAAGTGAGCCTTTTTTAGGTGCTTTTGAGATCTGGATGTATGATACTGCATCCCCGTCAACCTCAGTAAAATTAGTTGCAAAATCGCTTAAGGCAAGGGACATTTGCACATCTTCATTGGTAGTTTTATTAAAACTGCTTACAACCGGAAGGTCGTTTACAGGTTGAACATCTAAAACAGCCATTGCATTGTTTACCGCATAATTTAGTCTATCGTTACTGTTATATAACACCGTATCCTTTCCAAAGAAATTTGAGTTTGGAACGTAGATAAGATTATTAAGAGAAGAAGGAGAAATTACCTGGCCTTGTCCAACATTTACACCGTTTAGAAATAAATTGCCGTGAACAGGTAAAGAAACAATCTTAACATTTGCTATTGTATCTCCATCCTCGTCACTAAAAGCATTTACGAAATCTGGTTTAGAAAATGAAATTGAATTATCTTCTTGTCCGGTTTTAGTGAAATTGCTGATAGTTGGGACATGTTTAAAAGATCCCGGATTAAAAAATGCCATTAATTGACCACCTTCTACTAACTCTCCTGGAATTGCATAATGCGCCTGGTCGACCATTAAAAACATTCCTGCTCCTAAAACTTCAGATGCATCAATAATGCCAGACGTTTCTTCGTCCACATTGAATGGTGCCGTTGCTGAAACTCCTACATCACCAAAACGTGTTGGATCATGTTTTGCAATTAACTTAAGTTGGTCTGTAGCAATGGTATATTCCCAAACCTTACCGTTATGTACAGAATTTCCAACATCTTCATTTAATAAGATATGACCAAAGTTGTCAAAAGCCATGTTATCAAACATCACCTGGCCTTCTGTGCCATCAAGAAGAAGGTCGACAGTTCCACCAAGATCAGTATTTGTGATATCGGCAAAGTTAAGTCTCCATAATCTTGAGCGTCCTATTTGTGTTCCGACACCATCATTCACCTGATCTATTCTATCAGTAGTTACAAAGTAAAACTGGTTAGGGTTTCTTGGGTCCCATGCCCCATCTTCTGGTCTGGAGAATGTTGTCCCGGATGTTGAACTTAAACTGAATGCTGTACCATTTGTGATGTTGGTAGCCCGGTCGGTTGTATTAACAATTTCAGCTGTACTTCCTGATACAGAGACGAATTTAACAGTGCCATTTGCAAGGCCCGCTTTTTCAATTTCTGTACCTGTAGTTGTTTTATCTCCAGTGTAAATTACCACTGTGTTGTTCATAACCCCTGTACCACCATCATTTGTTCCCGCTACAATGGTTTTGTCCTGAGAAAATGGATTAGCAAGTAAGTTCTCCCATCCACCAACAGCATTGATCCCTGATCCGTTTGTAGCAAGTGTGAATTTACCAAGTACATAAGTATTTCCTTCATTAATACCTGACGCAATGTGTGCAAGGGCAAAACCTGTGCTTCCACCTTCTTCTCCATTCATAAAAATTCTTTCCTGGGTACCTTTTCCTGTAGCAGCATTATAAAAAGCTGAAACTTTAGGTAGGTCTGCGGAACAAAATCTGTTAAAAGCAAATACTGATGTATCAGGATTAGACGACTGTGTTGAAGTATTCCACTTGTAAACCTTTCTCATAAGGTCTTTTCCGCTTTGTACAGTCAAGTCGTTTTTATTGATCGACCATTTTGATACGAATGCTCCTTTTGCCCCATGTGCCCTTGCTATACCAGAAGTATTTCCAAGTTCATGGTTCATTAACAATGAAAATGTTCCGTCCTGGTTGTCGTATGCACCAAGTCCGTCCGGAATACCAACCATTTTGTAGCCGTTCACATCATCGCCAACCGTAAGGATAGATGTTGCTTTAATGCCTGTGGCAGCTGGTATTACGTAAGGAGAACTGTAAGTACTTGGTCCTGTAACTCCTACAGGGGCCGCAGAAACAAATCCTGCCAGTTTGCTTGCTCCCTGTAGGCGGAAAGTAATTACATGGCTAAGTTTTCCTGTTGCTGTAGCAATTCCATTTTCAAGAGGTGAGGACTGACCATAATCATTATCATTTCCGATAGCGATAGTGCTGTCGTTAAGGATAGCCAAACCTTCTGCTTTGTCTAACGAGGCAGGCCATCCGTTGGCAAGCAAGTCAAAAAGAAGTTTTTTTTGTACCGGAACAATGCCATTGGCAGCAAGACCAGTTCCATCTACAAGCGCTTCGAGTGTTTTGCCACTGTAAAGCCCTGATGTTACAGGAGTAGCACCGTTAATATTTATTTTGTATACTCTTTTAATATCAGTTACGCCTCTCGCAGCCGCTTCAAGTACAAGAAACGTAGTGTCGCTGATTGCAGCTAAATCACCTATTTTCCAGTCTCTGAGGCGAATCTGATTTGTGCCTGATCCTATGATACCATCGTTAAGGTAAGCAAACATGCGGCTAGCATTGGTTCTCGGATCAATTTCAAGAAGTCTGTGAATCCTTGTATTCTCACCTACAGATTTAGTAGGATTAAGGACAGGACTTTGAATGATTGCATAAATTTTGCCGTTAGGAGCAAGAGTGACGCCTTCAAAACCTCTATTGTTCTTTCTGTATTTAAATACAGTATCAATCTGAACATCGATAGACTGAGAACCTATCAAATTAGCATAAGGAGTGAATCTTTTGATCACAACTCCGTTAGGTGCTACTTTCCAGATGGTTGGTCCTCCTTCTTCACAGATCCAGAAATTACCTTCTCTGTCTACCACGATTCCTTCTGAGTCAATTCCCCAGATATCCTTCGCAGCAGTTTTGGCAGCAAAATTAGCACAATCCTGAACAGTGTCTGTTGATGCTATTTCTACAGTTGTACTACCGAAACCAGCAGGGTTAATGATACCAGTTGTGTTTGTTCCGTCCGGACGTTTAAGTGTAATGGTTTTTAAAATCTGAATGCTTGAATCGGCAGTATTTAATCTGATTCTGTGAATCTTTGGAGTATAAGAAGGGAATCCATAAAGCTTGTCATAAGTAGGCCTGCAAGCAGTTGGGTTGGCATTCGCCGCATCTACGTTCATTCCGCGGTCAGAAACAGTCCAGAACTCTTTCCCGTTTGTGTTAGGAATGGGATACAATCCTGAGAAACCTGCTTCTTTAAACGTGATACCCTGAAAGGTACCAATCGTTGCAGACTGGGAATTCGTGTGGTCAGCAAGTTTGATGACCTGGGCTTGGGCATTGTTGTTTGAAAGCCAGACTAGGCACATGCCATACAGAATGTTGTTAATTTTTTTGTTCATTTTGTAATAGATTAAATCAAAGAAAGAATCAAGTATTTTATTTTTAAGGATGCAAACATATAATCTTATAATTTTCTATTGATGTAGGAAATGTTGTATAATTATTAATTTTGAACAACAAATAGGTCTAAAAAACGGATTGTCAAGATTAGATTTAATATTATGGTATCAATCGGCATGTAATAAATTGTCTATTTATTAACAATCACTCAATATTACTCCCATGTATGGAAATGGTTTTGATGGTAGTACATGTTTTTTGGTATTAAATTCGCATTCTTTAAGTTCAAAAAGATATTTATTAAAGTGGTCTATAAATCTTACAGATTTGTAAGACTTTAATTCTCAATTAATTTTTTTCAACAGCAACCTTTTTGCTGGTGAGCACAATGTTGATATGAACACTACAACCTTGAGCCAGGTATGTACATCATGCGTGTATCTTCAAAAGGAACTACTGAAAAACAAAAAATTTAATGTTGTACGTTAATTTCTAATTATAAACTAACGTGTTAAGAGATTGCGCGAAAGACCTTACAAAATCCCTCTCAATAGGGAGCTTAGGTCAAAATTAAACACTTTGAAGTCTTCCTTTCGGACAATTGATTACGAGAGTATGAAAACTCCCAACTTCGTTAATTGAGATGGTGTTGTAAGTTGTTCAGATTTTAAGAAAAAATAAAGAGTTCAAGACGTTATAAAAAATTTCGTAATTTAAAAGTGCCCCACCTGCATCGTGGGGCATTTATTTTGTGCCTTTACCTTTTAATCCTTGACCATTGATAACAAGTATTTTGTTTGACATTATATATAAAACCGGAACTGCTTGATTAATAAATTAATTTATTTATTAATAATATGTTAATAATACTTTCCAATCTATTCATTACACGAATATTACATTTGTGGGTATTATTAATTAAAACATGAAAAAAATATTACTTTACCTAACCTTTTTATCGGCAGCCTACAATGTTGCTGCGCAGGAATTTATGCAAACAATTTCTCCCTCATCAAGCAACCCAGAGATAAAAATGGATTGCAGGTTGTTTAATGGGGATTATAGAAACAATGGCGATTTTGTAGACCTATTGGCTATTTCCGGTGATTGTACTGTATATGATACTGATAAAAAAATATTTGTTCCAATGCGTGGAAATATTTATAGCATTTACGCTGTACAGCAGCAAGGGACAGGTGCTTCAGGAGATTCTTCTGCTACTATTTTTGCCAGTATTAACAAAAATGACAAAGACCCACTTAGTCAGGATGCAGGAGGGATAATAACTTTTAAAATAAAAAGGGACAAGCCTTCAGGTGCTTGGAAGGTGATCACAGAGGATTTTGGTGGCCCGGACGACCGAGACATTTACTTTAAAAAAATTAGCTTTTCTGCCGTTGGTGGTACTATTGCTAACCAGTCATTCCTTAAGATAGCAAATGAAGCAGATGTTTCACCAAGAATGCTTCTAATTGAAAATGTTTCTGGTGTTAACTCCAACAAGGATCTGGCTGGCTTAGCAGATACTTCAGACTTTAAATACCCTAGCCAGTTTACTCAGAAAACCCAAATTAGGTCAATTATACCTGCAGATAAGATTGTAAAGAAATACCAATCTTTAGGCTGGCCAATACAAATAGATTTAGCGACAGGAACTGTTGTTGGTAAAGTTCACCGAATGGGAAGAGGAATTACTTCTATGTTAGAATTTGGAGGAGCAATATATATGGTTTTAGGGGGTAGCCCTTCTGTACTTTTAAGGTATCAATCTTTTCAATCGTCAACTCAAGCAAAAAAATTGGATTTTATAAAAGGTGATAATGATATTGGTGGTGATGGTAGTATATACTTGTCAGCATATAAGCAAAATGAGGATGGTAGCGGACAGTTTATATTTTTAAATAATACTGTAAAGCTTGATTCCGTACCTGGCTTCGTTACTGTTCCTGGAAATCCAAATCCGGTATTGGGAAAAGTTCCTACCTATGAGCAAAATTTTGATTCATTGATGGTACTAAAAGATATTGCCTTACGAGCTGGTGCCACGATGTTTGCAAATATTGGGGATTTAGCAATTTCACAAAATGAGTATGGTGAAAATGTAATCTTAATAACTGAAAAAGGTTTAGATGTATCAGGAGATGCATTTAAAACTGGACCAGCTAAATATGCAAACTTAGCCAAACATCTGCAAAACTTAGATGCCAAAGATAATAACATTGATAAATCTTTCTCTGACCCTTACGGAAGGGTTCTTGCAATGGGAGGATTTACTTCTAATACATATGATATTTTTGTTCTGGCAGAAGGTGGTCAAACTGTGAGTAATACTTTATTTTCGAATCCATCTAAACTAGAAGTTATCAATGATGTAGCAGAAGGTGGTTCGCAAACTATATTGATTAAGGAAGATGTTCCAGCAGTTACTCTTGGTCGTAACCCTTCCACTATCAATTCATATTCAAATAGAATAAATGAGGTGTTTTCGTTAGAAGCCAAAGGGGTAAGTACAAATGGTCAACTAAAATTCCTGCCTAATACAAACCAGGTTTTGGCACCTATCACAAAGGACATGAAATTAATAATGGCAGGTAGCAATGGGTCAGACTTTACTTCAAATTTTGTTGGTATTGATTATGCAGTAACATTAACCAATTCAAAAGATAAAAGTGATTATTCCTCTGATACCTATCTAACAGTAGTTAACGGAATGAACGGAACAGACAAAAGCATGATCATGGCGGTTCGCAATATCTATCCTTCTGCTGACCCTTGCCTGAAACCAACCGGTCTTTTAGATGTGAACATTAATGATAGTGACAGGCTTCAGATCTGGCCAAATCCTACTAAGGAGAGTATACAAATGAGTGAAAAAGGAAATTATACATTAATGGACTTAAGAGGCCAGGAAATCATGAAGGTATTATCTGACAATTCAATGGACCTTACACCTTTCCCAAAAGGCATGTATTTCATAAAAGACCAAAAAGGACATATAAATAAAATAGTTAAAGAGTAATTTTTTTCTTAATCATCATATACAAAAAGGAGGACTGATTTTCAGTCCTTTTTTTTGAGCTTTTTATTATAATGAATGAATTTTTATATTATTGGTCCTATTCAAATTGTTATTTATTTGATAATAAACGGACTTTTTCCTTAACAATAGATTAACAGTTAAATAACCGTCTGGCGACAACCTAATAATAGTGCAGGGCTAGCTTGCGTCAGAAATGGAATAGTCCATGTTTCAAAAACAAAAAAAATCAAAAAAAAGACATGAAAAATTTACCTCTTATTCTTACAGCTGTTGCAGGTTTCTGCGCTGCTTCGTTTGCACAGGTTGGTCCTGTTCCTGGTTGCCCAGGTGCGTTTGGTCCAACTAAAATCATTACGGGTAAACCGAAAAGTGATTCAACAGGTACTTTCCTTGCAAATACTACTTTATCTAAAGACACTATTTACATCATTAAAGGACTTGTTCGTGTTGCTGCACCAGCAGTACTTACAGTTCAGGCTGGTACCATCATCATGGGTTTCCCAGGTCCGGTAGATACTTCTGCTTTAATTGTTAACAGAGGAGCTAAATTAGTATCTCAAGGTACTTCAGTTTATCCAGTTGTTATGACTTCTTGCAAAATTCAGGGAGCACGTAACCGTGGTGACTGGGGTGGATTAGTTATCCTAGGAAGAGGTGTTAATAACATCGGAACTAACGTTCAATTAGAAGGTGGTTATTCTGCTTTCCATGGTGGTTCTGACAACGAAGATAACTCAGGTACATATCAATACATCCGTGTTGAATTCGCAGGTATTCCTTTTGCTCTTAATCAAGAATTAAACGGTATCACTTTGGGTTCAGTAGGTGCTAAAACAATCTTCCAGTTTGTTGAAGTATCTAACGCAGGTGACGATTCTTTTGAGTGGTTTGGTGGTGCTGTTAACGGCCGTAACCTTATTGCACACAAAGGTATTGACGATGATTTCGATACTGACAACGGTTATAGCGGTATCAACCAGTTTGGTATTGGTTACAGAGATTACAACGTAGCTGACTTTTCAGGTTCTAACTCTTTTGAGTCTGATAACAACGCTGCTGGAACTACTGCACTTCCAAAAACAACTGCAATATTCTCTAACTTCACAAGTTTCGGTCCAATCTTGACTGCAACTGCTCCTTACAACAAGTTCTACAAAACTGGTGCATTGATCCGCAGAAATTCTGAAATAGACATCTATAACAGTTTATTCATCGGTTTCGCTGGTGATACTACTGCAACATTAGGCCAAGGCGCTGAGTGTTCTGGTGTTTACATCAAAGATGCTTCTACTGCTGCTAATGCTGCTTCAGGTTTGATCCGTTTCAAGAAAAATACTGTTACTGCTTACAATGCAAACCCAACATCTCCTGCATTTGACAATGACGCTACTTTCAACGCTCAATCTTGGTTCGCAACTGGTGCTTTCGCTAACACTTATACAAACGGTGCTTATAGCTTTATCTCTCAGCACAAAGCGCCTTTACGGGAGGCTCCATTGTTCGCATTGAACACAGGCGCTGCTTTACTTACAGGTTCTTCTTTCACAACTGCAGGTATGAACACTGATCTTCCTATCGGTTATGTATTTGCTGCTACTCCAGCTACTCGTGGTTTTGCAAGTGTTGCTTACCGTGGTGCTTCTGCTGGTACTGA
>JACMRH010000481.1 GCA_014376535.1 Cytophagales bacterium
ACTGTAAATCTTTCGCGTTTATTGGTATAAAAACTTACATTTCTTGCTCCTTCTGCCCATAAAGCAAGATTGCCTGAATAAGAAACTAAACCCATAGGGTTTCCAGAAATAGGGATACTTCCCATATACATGCTTTCAGTAGCGATTGATGTCGCTAGATCTGTCCTATGTAAGAAGAGTTTATTTGACCTATATTGAAAAACGTCCTTGATATTAGAATAATCAGATGTGAATTCAGCAAGAATTTTATCACTTACTAAAAAATTACTAACTATAGAGCCTCTTACTTGACTAATAGAATTATTAATTTGAAGATTACCTCCATTAACATGTAACATTTCGCTTGGAGTGAAGGAACTAATACCAATTCCTACATAATCATTAGGATTTGTAGTTGCATTTGTATTTGAAACTATTCCATTGGTTGTTCCACCAGGAACAAAAATTTTCGTTTGCCCAAATATTTTTAGAACTGAGACAGATAGAATAGCAATGATTAATAGTTTCCTTTTCATTGTGTAATTGTTTGATAATAATATTAAAATTTGGTTACGGTTGTAAATGATTAAACAAATTTGCCTTTAGATTTTAGCTTACTAATGCATATAGTTAGGCAGCCAAAAAAATTAGAGTAAACCCAAAGATTTTTAAAATATAAAATAAGATGAGAAGACTCTGAAAACAAATATGAATAATTTCCTTTTTCCGACTTGCAATAATAATAGGAATGTAGATAAACTTAATGAAATATTTTTTTGACTTAATTAAATTGCTTTTCCTTTTTAAATAAACAAGATATATCGGGAGAAAATCACCTGCTTGCATCTCAAAAAAAAAGGCTTGTCTTAATTTAAGACAAGCCTTTTTTGATTTATTCTTTTAAGATTACTCTACAACGAAACGAGAAGTACCTTTAGAACACTGTAAAGTGTAAACACCTTTGTTCAAAGAAGATACATTCAATTCTTTAGCAGAAGAAGAAGTCATCATTACATTACCTAAAACATCCAATACTTTGATGTTCTGTGCAATTGCACTTAGGTTTAAAATTCCGTTATTAACAGGATTTGGATATACCGAAAGAACTTTAGTATTAGATGATTGATCATCATCGTTAAGTCCTAAGGCATTTTGAATACCTACTCTGAATTTTGAAATTTGGAATGAAGCATTGTTTAATACATCTGGTTTGTAGCCATCCTCACCACCTGGATATGGATATAATACTTTTTCATTTACTACAGTAAATGTTACAGCATAAAGTTTAGTATAATCAAAATTTCTAATTTTTGTAGGATTAGGAACATTGGTAGTAGATGATAAAGATCTATTGCAATCATCCTTTTTATACTCTGGATAATAAGGTGTATATGAAGGATACCTACTTTCATTGAAATCTAAAACTGTATCAACAGAGGCGCCAGCATCCAAAGTAAAAGAAATTTGTTCTTTGTAAGCTTCAGTTACAACTGTATTTGGTTTAACACCTGTAGCTGTATTAACAGCCATTGAATTAATTATATGCTTATTTATGTCCTGCAACCCTACCTGAAGTACTATTGTAGTTGCAGATGTATTTTTGAATTTAAAACCTAAATAAGCATTGTTATGAGATATATCCAGGGTATTACCTTCACCAAACCCAACTCCTACAGGTTCGTAATTTCCATATGTTTGGTTTAAAGTATAACTAACATAACCAGAATGCAAATCTGTACCTGACATTGGAACTCTTACCCAATTATAAACAAAAGGAGCACGATAAGTAGTACATATATCATTAAAAACGTCAATAAGACGATCAACACGAACAGTTACTGTAGTGTCGTTCGGATTATCTTGGTTCCACCAATAAACTTTATTAACGTTTTGAGCGTCAGTAACGAAATCCATTGCATAACCTCGTTCAGGAAAATAACCATTTTCAATCTGTGCATGGGAAGTTAAACCAGCACATAAGGTTAAAATTGAGAGTAATACTTTTTTCATAAACAAATAATTTTAATAGTAAGAGTACAAATATATATTAAGAAAAGAATAAAAACGTTATTACAGACAAATTTCTACCAGAAATTAGATGGACAATCTAACCTGGCCCTTGGCCAAAGCCTCAATCCTAATAGAACTTCATGGCTACCTGAGGTATAAGCATTAATTTTAGAAATTGTATAGTCATAGGAGTAGCCAAACTCAAGTTGTTTCCCAATCACAAACCCAAAAAGAGCAGTAAATGAATCAAGGTTTCGGTAAGATGCACCTACCCAAACCATGTCCTTATACCTTACTTTACCGTTTATATCAATTGAAACCGGGGCAGGATTATTATATTTTAACATAATAGATGGTACAACTGCCCAATCTGGTGCAACGTCAATTTTAATTCCTGAGGTAATAAAATAATGATTTGCCAATTTACTTCCTACACCCTGGACATCCTGACCAGTTGCCGGAATATCAAAATTTAACCTGCTTTGAAATATTTGAGATACTGCAACACCAACATAAACATGCTTGTTATAGACCCATCCTCCGATGCTTCCATCAGGAACTAACCTTGTTTGTGATGATACAGCTTCTGATTCAGCAAAATGAAGTTTACTTGTGTTTAGTGAATATTGCATAACTCCAAGAAAAACTCCAAGAGAAGCTCTCCAATTACCTGAGATTCTTTCATTGTATGCGTAAGAACCTTGAATTCCCATTCTACTGGTAGGACCAGTTTGGTCGTTGTAAATCATGCCTCCAACAGAATGATATCCGGCATGTTTATTTCTATATGGGTGCGGTTTTCTACTCCCTCTTGCAATAGAAGTATGTCCTGACAAGTAATATGTTACCGGAGCAGCACCTTCAAAATTATTGCCTACCCACTGGTTTCTATATCCAGCAACGATATGTGCATAATCATATGTTCCCGTTAATGCAGGATTTAAAACATATTGATTTATCATGTACTGAGAGTATTGAGCTCTCTGTTGTGCCTGAGAAATAAAGCTCAATAGGACAAGGAGAAATCCGGCTACAATTACTTTCTTCATATTTTTTCTATTTCCGATGCAAATTTATAAATTAACTTAACAAATAAATGATTTTTTTAACCCTTTTTTAAGATTAACTTAATTACAATAATGTTCGTCCAAATCATCTAACAGTAGTTTTTCACAACAGTAAAATTTTAACACATATAATTTATCACAATATATCTTAAAATAGTTATGCTTTGTTTAAGTATACATACTTTTAAAGGATATTAAGTAAACATCATTAGCAAAATTATTTTCTTAGTTCGTTTCAAATCCCAAAATGCAACTTTTCAATCTGGTTTACTTATAGTAATAAAAATAGTATAGTATGGAATTTTTGTTGAGTGAAGAGCATGAAGCAGTTCGTGAGATGGCAAAGGACTTTGCTACCAATGAACTATGGCCAGGTGCAATTGAAAGAGATGAAATACAGCAATTTCCTAAAAGTTTAGTTGCCAGAATGGGCCAATTAGGACTGATGGGAATTATGACCAGCTCAAAATATGGTGGAAGCGAGATGGATACCATATCCTACGTAATTGCATTGGAAGAAATTTCTAAAAAGGATGCATCTGCAGGAGTAATAATGTCAGTAAACAATTCTTTGGTTTGCTGGGGACTTGAGAAATATGGATCAGAAGAACAAAAACAAAAGTATTTAACCCCATTAGCAAGTGGAGAAAAACTTGGTGCCTTTGCATTGTCAGAACCCGAAGCAGGATCTGATGCTACAGAACAACATACTATTGCAGAGGATAAAGGAGATTATTTTCTTGTAAATGGTATTAAAAACTGGATAACAAATGGGGGAAGTTGTGATATAGTACTAGTGATAGTTCAAAGCAATCAAAATTTAAAACACAAAGGAATTAATGTTTTAATCATCGAAAAAGGAACAGATGGTTTCACTGTGGGTCCCAAAGAAAACAAAATGGGTATTCGAAGTTCGGACACTCATCAACTGATATTTTCTGACGTTAAAGTTTCAAAAAGTAATTTGATTTTACCGGAAATGAATGGTTTTCGCTTCGCAATGGAAACCTTAAATGGGGGCAGGATAGGTATTGCGGCTCAGGCTCTCGGAATTGCCAGCGGGGCTTATGAACTTGCCTTAAATTATTCAAAAGAGAGAAAAACCTTTGGAAAACCAATAAACCAGCATCAGGCAATCCAGTTTAAACTTTCAGAAATGGCCACTCAAATTGATGCTGCAAGATTGCTTTGCTATAAAGCTGCCTGGTTGAAAGACCATGGAAAAGATTACTCCATGGCAAGTGCCCAGGCAAAGTTATTTGCTTCAAAGGTTGCAATGGATACCACTATTGAAGCAGTCCAGATTCATGGAGGTTATGGTTATGTCAAAGAATTCCATGTTGAAAGAATGATGCGTGATGCAAAAATTACCCAGATTTATGAGGGTACTTCTGAAATTCAAAAAATGATAATAAGCAGAGAACTGTTAAAATAATAAAAATATGCCTGCCTCATGGGCAGGCATTTAAAAAATTATTCTGCGTAATTTAATACTTTATGACCTCCATCTTTTAAATAAAGGTCTCTTTTAAATAAGCTGACATCACTTGACATCATATCGGTTACCAGAGATTTCAAATCATGTTTAGGTACCCATCCAAGTTTAGTTTTAGATTTTGTTGGGTCGCCAATTAAAAGATCTACTTCTGTAGGACGATAGTAATTTTTATCTACTGCCACTACAGTCCGTCC
>JACMRH010000482.1 GCA_014376535.1 Cytophagales bacterium
AATTCTATCATTGGCATAAGTTTCCATAGCGTTCAGAAGTTTCGGGAAACTTTCAGAAATTTCCTCAAATTCTTTTCTCGGAATCTTTATTCTACTAATTCTAGTCGGTAATCCGAGAAAGGTTTTAAAAATCAATTCTACAGAATTGTCTATGCAGATCATTGCAATTCTTCTATTCGAATCGGAATCTGATTGAAGTAACTTTAAGGCATGTTTTAAAAGCTCACTGGGACCTGTAGTCCATGGAGCGTTGTTTTTAGGCATGATTAGATTCTTTGTTTTGACATCCAAATATATTTAAGGTTACCTACCTTGCGCTGGTTTGTAACCAGTGCCTTTTAAATGTTGGCTTCTTAGCCAACGACAATTACTTCTAAAATTCCTGGTTCTTCAGTACAATAACTTTTGGCTGAACTATAAAGCCATTCTTCAGGCATCGTAACAAATCCTTCTTTTACAGGATTGTTATGAATATAGTCAAGCTTTTCTTTAAACATACTGAATGAAGATAGTTCTATCGGATGATTATCATGTTGCCAAAATTGGTAAATATCATTTCCCGGATTAAGTCTTCCTGCTTTTTCGAAATGGGCAAGCATCCATTCTCTTCTGCTTTCCTTTGTATTAATTTTTAATTCATCAAGAATTCTCTTTGCAGTAAATTGTTTCATATCCCTTAAAGTATGTTCCATTTTTCTGCCCCTTGTACCTATTATCAAATGAAGGTGGTTTGTCATTAAGCACCAGGCATAGATATCCAGGTCCTTATGTTGCTGGCAATACTTAAGGCTTTCTATTACAATGTCTTTATAAACAGGTCTGGTAAAAACATCTATCCATTCAACGATAGCTGTACTTATAAAATACAATCTGTCCTGATCCTGAAATTTATACTTTCTGCTCATATTTCGTTGAGCAAATATACAGATTGTTACATATTATACTCGTTGGCTAGGAAGCCAACATTGAATGGGCACTGGATACAATCCAGCGCCAGAAGGGGATCTTCATTCTATAACCAATTTATAAATTTAATATTGAAGCTTAATGCTTCTTCTTTTTCCTTATTTTATTCCTTAGCCATAAACCTATCCATTTTTCTAATTTCTTTCATTAAAGTATCGCTTTTGTACAGGGAAATACATTCAGCCAAACCAAGTTTATTGCCTGTTAAACCCACATATTTTGGCTTGTATAGAGGAATTATGGAATCGATTATATAAAATACCTGTGGGTCGTAATTGATTCTGTTAAAAAAAAATCCAGAACTTCCTTCGTGAGTTTTTAAAGAACTATCAACAGAATATAGACAATGGCATAAAACTATTTCTTTCAAAATTTCATGGTTTTTTTCTGTATAAGTTTTCCCTGTGTCAGTTTTGATATCAGTACAAGCAAATGATAGTACTATTGAAAGTGCCACAAGGCTAATTTTCAGTAAATTTATTATACTTTCCATAAGTATTTAGTTAAACAACATGAAAGTGTTATAATGTGAATCTGTAATAATTTAACACACATTAAGTATATAGTTCTGGTTCAGTAGAAATGAAGCTATTATTTTGATCATTTGATGTGAAGGTTAATAATCACAAGCAATAAACTTAATTTAATATATAATATTTTTTTAACTTGAAAGTTAATGGATAATGTTTTATAATGATAAACTTAAATTGGTCGGATTTAGATCTTTACTACTTAAGATACGATAAAGATGCCTGGATTATTATTGGAGGTAAAGTTTTGCTAAATCATCAAACTAATCCAAATAGTTTTGAAAATTCTTGTGCAATTAGAGTTAGCCGAGCGCTAAATAAAAGCGGATGTATTGTTCCATATCTTCCTGGAAGAACCCTTTCTGGAGTAAATTATACATGGCATTTTTACCGAGTAAAAGATCTTAAGGCATTTCTTATAAACCGGTATGATATTGCAGACATAATTTCAACAGATAGAAAGAAGTTTAGCAATAAAAGAGGAGTGATTTGCTTTGATATTTCCTATTTAGATGCCTCGGGTCATTTTACTCTCTTTGATGGTATAAACATCTTGGGTGGAGAACATGATACTGATTATTATTTTCAAAACGCTTCAAACATTTACTTATGGATAGTTTAAAAAACTTTATTAAAATATTCCTTTACTTTTTAGTGAATCTGCTAGTCTCCTCATGCAATAAATCAGAATTATCATTGAAAGAAGAAGATAATAAAACATACATTAATGAAAATCGACAATTTCTTAAGGATATGATTTTGTGTAAGTGTATTACAACTACTGACACAGCATATTATAAAAATGAATCAAGCATTGGTTTCTTTTTTAACAGGTGCAGTTATGGTCCTGAAATTTTTGAAAAAATAGATTCCATAATCATTAAACATAAGCCAAAGTTCGAAAGTGTTGTAAACAACAAGCTAAGAATTGCAGAATGCTTAAAACTATATCAAAATGACAGTTTAAAAGTGGCGATAATGAAATTAGATAAGTTCATTGCTTCACCAAATTGAAAATCAGCTAGCTACCTAAGTTAGTAATTCTACAATCAAACAAAAAATCCCGAACAGCAAGCCATCCGGGATCTTTCAGGAATTAGATTAAATTTAGAGACTATTCATAATCTACAGATTTTATCAGATCAAGCATCTGGCTTTCTGTCACTTCGTTCAAAGTAAAGTTTATCCCAACAAAATTTTTGCCGGCAGCAGGTTCGCCAATCGTTGCGTCCTTTTTCTCTGCATAAAATTTCCCGTCTTTATTTACAAGGGCAATAAAGGTTCCTTCCATGCCAATTCCCATGGTGTTCTGATAGCTTAATAATCCTTTTTTACCTTCAGGAGCATTGAGAATATTGTTGTAAAGCTTATATACTGCGTTGTCACCTTTCTTTTTGAAAAACAGCATATTGGATTGTTTTCCATCGAGGTTTTCGATTGTTTCTGACTCATTAAATACATTGGTAAAATAACCCAGCACCGTTGTTTGTCTGGGTGCCTCAACCAATACGTCGCTGTTAAAATATACATTCAGCCTGGGTACTTCCATATATAAACAGGGAACATTGCTTTCGTTCACCAGATAAATGCAGGGTTTTGGCATCTCCAACCAAATAAAACAAGATTCATACATGGTTGTAGCACCAAAAACAACCTGGTTGTTAAAGTCATGGCCAATTTGTCCTGCTGTTGGCACCGGGCGGGTGGTCCATGTTTTTACCAATTCTGTTGGTACAATAGGTTCCGGTACTGCTGTTTGAGGTATTTGAACTTTAACCTCAGCATCAGCTTTCAACTCCAATTGTTCATTATTTTGTTTAGCCTCCACCTTAATTTCTCCAAAAGAATTAAGCATACCGCCTTTTTCCTGAATCTTTGGGTTATTTATGCTATCCTGTCTTGCAGAATCTTGCGGAGTAATAATCGCATTAGTAGGCATGTCATTCATGATCATTTCGCTGGGTTTAGTAATTTCGCTGACGGCAACATCCACAATTCCTTCGGCAGTTTGCCCGTTTGGTTTTACAAAGATCCCCGGGTCTATGGTGTAAGTGATCCCTTTTGATGAAGTGAATTTTCCGCCAGTGGTAGCATTTACCTGGAAAACTTCAGGTTTCAGTGCTGCATTTTTAAAAAAGGCTCCCAGACTACCTTTCGAATTGTTTGTAACAGCATTGGATGTTTCAGGCCTGAAGTCAATATCAGTTTTCTTTTTACAGCCGGCAGACAAGGCTAAAATGCCAATAAAGGCGAAATGGACAAAATGGTTTTTCATGATTGTAGTTTTATCGTTTTAAGTACTACAACCAAACTTCAAAAAATGTAACCTTAGGTTTAAACCTTACTTACATTTATCCAAATAAAATCAAAATGGATTACTTTAAAAGTCCCTCTCCTTATGGGAAGGATTAAGGTGGGGTTTCCCTAAAAATCAATTAAAACACAAAAAGCGTTAATTGAGATAATTAACGCTTTTGCAATAAAAAATGAAGTTTTTATATTATTTAACCTGAGCAGAGGCAGATACACCCTCCATTTCAACGTTGTTTTTCATATATGTTGGGCAGGTTTTGTGTGCAACGCAAGATGCCATCGCGAATAAAATGCCTGAAGCGATAATTAAAGCTGTCTTTTTCATGTCTCTTTTTTTTACTGGTACAAATATATCGTTTTTTTCTGTTTACCTGCAAGCCTGTTTTTGCATTAAGCCAATATTTACTTTAACTTGTACTATTTTTAAGTGAAAACATTCAAGATAAAAATGCGTAATTTCTTTTATGATAGTAACGTTTATCGAAATTCTGGGTTGGGCAGGGGCATTTTCCGTATTGTGGGCCTTTTATTTAATTAATTCAGGCAAAGCAACCAATAAGTCAAAAGATTTTCAATGGCTCAACCTGATCGGGGCAGTATTTCTTATTATAAATACAGTTTATTTAAAAGCTTATCCTTCCGCCTTCGTAAATGTTGTATGGCTAATTATTGCCGTTTTAGGCTTGGTCAAAAAGGATTAACCTAACTGGTTATAATAATCCAAAGCTTCTTTCATTTCACCTTCGGAAATATTAATCCCATAACTGCAATGGCCAACTGGTCCTAATAAAGCAAACTGAACATTGTCAAATTCATTCTTTTTGTCTTGCCTGGTGATCTTAATAATTTCTTCAAATTTTTCGATTGGTAGGTAAACTTTTCCATAGACCTTGATTAAATAATTCATAATCTGGTCAAGGTCTTCCAAACTGATCAATTTTTTAAGAAAGGACAGGTAAGATTCGCAAACCATGCCAACGGCTATTGCTTCTCCATGAAGTAACCTGTTTGGGGTTTCCAGGAAAAAAGTTTCCACAGCATGACCAAGTGTATGCCCGAAGTTCAGAATTTTCCTTCTGCCTTTTTCTGTCGGGTCTTCTGTCGTAATCTGATCTTTTATGGTAATTGAATGTTGCACAATCTCTTGAAAATCGATTTTTTGCCAATCATGAGATGTCAGGTCGTCCCATTTAGCCTTGTCTGCAATAAGGCAATGCTTGATCACTTCTGCATAACCTGACTTTAATTCCGCATGAGGTAAAGTTTCCAGAAAACGGTTTGAAACAATTACACTGGCAGGAACCTGAAACACTCCAATGTGGTTTTTATAACCATTAAAATCAATTCCCAGTTTGCCGCCCACACTTGCATCAACCATCGAAAGCAGGGTAGTGGGCACCTGAACGAAATCTATTCCACGTTTGTAAGTACTGGCGCAAAAACCTCCCATATCACCAATAACGCCTCCTCCAATGTTTATGACCAGAGCCTTCCTGTCCAGCTCCATGTCTGTCATTTTCTGCCAGATCAGTGTACAGGTAGCCAGGTTCTTTTCAGTTTCACCGCTTTTGATTTCAAAAACTTCGTGAGGAGGAAGTGATTTCTTTAACTCTAAACGACTGTAACAAAGGTTATTCGTATGCTCATCTGCAATGACAAGTACATTGGAGTAGTTGCGACCTACAAAGAAAGAGGCAAAGGCCTTGTGAATGTCCTGGTTGATAATGATGTGGTTCATAACAAAAAAATGCCTTTACCGGTTGGTAAAGGCAAAGTACTTAATTTAAGAGAAGATTTAAATGTGATTTAAACTTTTTCTGAAAGATTGGTGATAACTTCTTCCTGTCTTCTTACAGATTCTGAGTGAACAGATTTGAAAACTTCAGAAACGAAATCGGCATTTAGGTTCATTTTACCTGCCCATTCTCTTCTTGTATTGTATATTTCGTCCCAACGTCCCTGCTGGAAAGTTGTTACATTATTATCTTTTTTGTACTCACCAATTTTATCGGCAAGGTTCATTCTTGCTGATAATACTTCTACTAGTTCCTTATCAAGTTTATCGATCTGGGTACGAAGTTTTTCGAGTTGAGAAATGAATTCTGCGTTGGTAGAAGTTTCTGATTTGATGATCAGGTTGTTCAGGATCAAGCCTAGTGATTCTGGTGTAACTTGCTGAGAAGCATCACTCAAAGCAACAGCAGGATTGATATGTGACTCAATCATTAAGCCATCGTAATCAAGGTCCATGGCACGCTGACAAACTTCTTCAATATACGCTCTGTCGCCCGCTATATGACTTGGGTCACAGATCAAAGGCAAGTCAGGAAACTGTCTTTTCAATTCCATCGCAATCTGCCAGTTAGGCAAATTCCTATATTTAGCTTTTTCAAAAGCAGTAAAACCACGGTGTATTGCACCAATATTTTTGATACCAGCATTATAGATACGCTCAATACCACCAATCCACAAGGCAAGATCAGGATTAACAGGGTTTTTTACCATTACAGGCACATCAACACCTTTCAAAGCGTCGGCGATATGCTGCATCGTAAAAGGGTTTACAGTAGTACGGGCTCCGATCCAAAGCACGTCCACTTCATATTTCAATGCTAGTTCAACGTGTTCCGGAGATCCAACTTCAGTAGCAAAAGGAAGGCCAGTTGCTTGTTTAACGTCTTTGATCCATTTTAATGCTTCAATTCCTTTGCCTTCAAAACCGCCAGGGCGGGTACGGGGTTTCCAGATTCCTCCACGAAGAATATCAACATTCAGTTTCTTCATTTCTATAGCAGTGCTAAGAAATTGCTCTGGTGTTTCCACGCTACAAGGTCCTCCGATGACCAACACTTTGCGGCTGGTTTTCACCCAATTATTGAGAGGGTTTACTTTCATCTCCATGCTTTCTACTTTTATCGGTTCTTAAATACTAAATAAATTCCGCCTGGAATTGTTGGCAAAAAGTCTCCAAAAATACAAAAAAAGTTTTAATAATGACGGAAAAATAATTCAATATGGGTCTGGCAGTGTTGATTACAGTAATTTTAATAATTTATCCTAATTAGTTATCTTTCCAAACCAGCATCTATAACAACCTTGAAGTTCAATTTTTTATAACTAAAAAAGCTGTTTTTTAAATCTTAGTTATTACCTTCTTGATCTATTTTATATAATGATATCAGTTATCTAACCAGGGATATATCAATCAATTGCAGGATGCTTAAATTATTTGTAAGTTTTTTGTTGTTTGTTCTGGCAAATTGCTTGAATGCTGGTTTATCTTATTCCCAAATAACTTATTCGGGTGTTATTCAGGATGAACAGACAAAAGAACCTTTACCTTTTACCAACATTAGAATCGTAAACAAAGCTTCTGGAACAGTTTCGAACATTGAAGGGTATTTTGTTTTGAACCTCCAAGCAACTGCCTTTCATGACACCATTGAATTCAGTTACCTGGGTTATAAGAACGTAAAGCTTATTGCGTCAAAACTGGAAAGCTTGCCAGTTATTTATATGTCTCCGGCCCCCGTTTTTCTTGGTGAAGTTTTGGTGGGATCTAAAGACCTGAGTACAGAAGAAATATTAAAATTAGTAAGGAAGAATTTTCTGGTCAATTATTCTTCAACCCCACAAAAGCAAAGGATATTCTATCACAGGTTTGAAAAAGTCCCTTTCAAAAAAGAAAACAGGTTCATTCTTAAAAAATCTGATGTGCCGGGTATAAATAAGAAAACTATTGAAAATTTACTTAGAAAAATTCCTGCTGATTTTATAGGAATTCAGGATGCTGTGGTGGATTTATATAATGTAAAAGAGCATTATAAACTTGTTCCGATAAAAGGAATATCACTTGAAGAAACCTCTCAACAGGATTTGTTGAACGAAATTGAAAACAAACTTGGGGGATTAATTGAAGATATAGAAAGGAGCAATTCTGATCCTTTCATTTATTACAAGTTTCGGACAGGGATACTTAGCCATAAATTAGAAAATGACAGTGAAAAGGAGTCTCCATGGAAATCATTCAAACAAGATAGCCTTAACTATACAGTTCAAACTGATCTTGTAAAAGGTGAAATTCTTTATCTGCTAAATGAATATGCAAACATTGAAAGCAAAAACTGGGAATTTATCAATCAAGAGAACAAATACACTTATGTAAAAGAGGATGTTCAGTATTTGAATGATGAATTGATATATAAAATTGCTTTCAAGCCTAAAAAAAATGGTTTATTCGAAGGATTTATGTATGTGTCAACAAGCACATATGCTGTTTTGCAGCTCGATTTTGCATATGCAATAGATAAACAAACAGAGAGGTTTGAATTATTTGGAATTGGTCACTCTATGAATCTCAAGCAGGGTAGGGTGATCTTTGAAAAAGGGTCATCAGGATATTATGCCAAGTATATTTATGCAAAGCAAAATGAATCCATATCAGTTGATCGTAATTTTTCTATCATAAAAAAGCAAAAGAGATTTTTGTTTGATAAAGAACTTAATGAAATGAAATTCGAAACTCAAATCTCATTAGAACTTGAGAATATTTGGGAGATCCTTGTTTTGAACCAGGAAAATATCAATTCAGATCAATACAACAAAACTTTCCAGCCTCCTAACATAAAGTTCAAAAAAGAACTGGCCTACTCCACGGAGGTTTGGGAAAATAATACAGTTTTGGCCCCAGTCACAGAATTAAAGAGATACAAACGCAAGTGATATTTGAAGTGAAAAGTTCCTCTTCATTTCTATGGCATGATTAAAGTTAATAAGGTATGTATAAAATGATTTTTAAATTTTTACCATGCAATACCAGATCAAAATTAACAGCGTTCGTACTGTAGAAGAAACAAGTGAATATTGGACTTCAGAGGACTATATATTTTTACTTTCAGAATTTAACTTTCCGAATGCAGAAAAGTCTGACTTACAATCTTTAAGAGAACTGCTTTTTATGGCAATTTCAGATTTTGAGCCTCACGAAGCTGCACAGAAGATATTGACATATAAATTAGGTGATAAACTTAATGATGGTCAGATTGTTCAGATAAGCAACGATATGTTAGTTGATAAGATTTCGGAAGAATATCCTGATATTAGTCTGCATTCAACCTTATTTCATATTAACCAACTTTTATATAAAGCTTACAACGGTAAATTTCCTAATACAAAAGCAACTCAAATTGATTGTTCTATTTCTGCACTAGACCCAGAAAATCTGAGCACTTTTTCAAAAGAAAAAATATTAAAATTATTGGGTCTGGGACTTACTGACCATAATCTTATTAAAAGATTGTTTTCTGAACCAATGGAAGAAAATATACCTTTTCCTGAAGCTGAAAGTATATTATGGGATATAGAAACAACTGACAATAAGAATTTTAAAATCTTTACGTCGGATTACTGGTTGAAAAAAGAGGATTTTATCTCTGATAGTTTTCAATCAGAATTTGTAGCCTTGGAACATCAGAATTAAGTTCTTGAGTTTTTAATGTAAGACAAATAATAGGTCTGTCATGAGAGTTTTATTTTATTATCTGAGAAATATGGATTTGTTGTAGATAAATTGATGAACACCACATTGGCACAAACATATTCTGCCATTAAGAGATATGGAGCTTGGCAATATGCTGATGGCGACCAATTATTTGTTTTCATAGCTGGGCATGGAGAATATGACCCTGTTTTCAAAGAAGGCTACCTGGTTGCAGCTGATACTAAAAAAGATGATGATGCGAGAGTAACTTATTTATCACATTCAAATATGCGGACCATGTTAAATAACATTCCATGTCAGCATATATTCCTTACCCTTGATGCTTGTTTTGGTGGTACTTTTGATCAGGAGGCATCATCACGTGGTGGAAATGACCAATATACTGGAATAGGAAAAGATGAATATATAAAGAGAAAAATGAAATATAAGACCAGGCTTTATCTCACTTCAGGAGGAAAGGAATATGTGCCGGATGGCCGTCCTGGACAGCACAGTCCTTTTGCCCGCAAATTACTTGAAGGGCTTCGAAGCAGTGGAGGTGAAGATGGTATCTTATCTTATTCTGAATTGCTTGGGTTTGTTGAAAAGGTTACTCCGGAGCCAAGAAAGGGCGAGTTTGGAGATAATCAGCCGGGTAGCGACTTCTTGTTTATCAGGAAATAAAAATGAGAATCCATTTAGTAATTCATTGTAATCTTGTTTGAATTACGATAATTTCTATAGGCTAACTTATGGAATTTATTCTTTTTATTATGGAACAATGAATTTTCTAATCACATTTCCGGTTGCCTGTCAAATTTTAAATTGAATGATTTGGCTTATATAGTTTTGCCAAATGCGAAAAACAGGCATACTTTGATTAAAGATAAAAATTATAATTTTTGCCAGCAGAGATAATAATTTACACCAGTGTATTTAATTGAATATAAATTACAAACTTTAATAGTTACATGAAAATTTTTATTGTAGGATCAGGCAAACTTGCAACAGCCATTCTATCAGATTTAGTTTTGCCTAACTGTGAAATTGTCAAATGGGAAAATAAAACAATTGATTCTGTTGAAAAAAGTATACTCATACATGCTGGTTCCGGCAGACAATTGCAGGAATGCGTTGAATTTTGCCACAATACCAAAAGTGTTTTTATTGAACTTTCCACCGGACTTGAAACGGAAAATTTAAATCCGGATTTTCCATTAATTATTTGTCCCAATACTTCTTTGTTATTGCTTAAAACAATGAACATGATCAAAGAAAACGGGATTCAATTTAAAGATTACCAGGTTTCAATAACAGAATCACATCAATCCTCTAAAAGTTCTGTTCCGGGAACGGCGATTAGCTTTGCACAGTCACTCATTCTTCCTGCAGGTAAAATTAATTCAGTCCGTGAAAAAGAATTTCAATTAAATAATTTACGAATTCCACAGGAATATCTTGACAAGCACGCCTATCATAAAATTGTAATTCAGGATGGGTTAGATGAAGTTGTAATTGAAACAAAAATATTAGGACACACTTCATATATCAAAGGAGTAAGAAAAATTATTGAAGCAATACTCAATAATCAATTAGACAACAGGAGATATTCTGTTTTGGAGTTAATAAAACAGGAAGTAGTGTAGGATATGTTAGAAAAAACTAGACCTTACAGGTTTTGAGAACCTGTAAGGTCTTCAGAATAGCAAAATCTTAAGCTATCGTTATCTCCTTCTCCAAATAAACATCCTGAACCAGGTTTATAAGTTCAACTCCCTCTTTGAAAGGCCTTTGAAAAGCTTTTCTGCCCATAATTAAGCCCATTCCTCCAGCTCTTTTATTGATCACAGCTGTAGTTACAGAATCTTTAAAATCTTCTTTGCCACTTTCTCCAC
>JACMRH010000054.1 GCA_014376535.1 Cytophagales bacterium
TAAAGATTTGCGGATTAGCTACGAAATCTGAATAATTAAGTAATCCTTCAAGTAATTTGAATCCCATAAGGAATCCAAATAAACCATTCAAAAGTAACTCCCCAACAGAAGCTGGCTCGCCTATTTTTACGGTTCTTGTAAAAGGTAGCACGAGACCCAATTTTTCTTTTCTCTTAAATTCCTCAGCGAGAGCCCAGTATCCTGCGGCAAAAGCCAGGGCAACAAAGAAACCAAAAGTTTGAATTGGCAATGGAATATTAATTCCTGTTAGATATTCTATAAGGTGGGTTATGGTTGGAAACATGGATCAAATATAAGGGCTTGTTTAAATGGCAAGGTAGATAATTAAGGGAAAATTCAAAGATGCTTCTTAATCAGGTTAATGAACTAATATATCAACTGATTCGGAAATTTCCATATCTCCGTCGAAAGCAATATCCTCAAATTTCACAGATCTTATCTCATTTACCAATAGAGGGTCATATGGGGTTTTAACTTTTACATAATTACGGCTGAAACCATGCATATAACCATCTTTATGATCAGCTTCAAACAGAATAGATTCTTGTTTTCCTTTTTGAGTATCATAGAAAGCGCGTCGTTTTTTTTCAGAAAGAATGTGAAGCATTTTACTCCGTTCTGAGCGATGGGAACCAGGAACTTTTCCTTTCATTTCTACAGCAGCGGTGTTTTCACGTTCAGAATAATTAAATACATGGAAATATGATACTTCCAGGTCAGTAAGAAAATTATAGGTGTCTAAAAAATCCTCTCTTGTTTCGCCTGGGAAACCTACGATAATGTCAACACCAATGCAGCAATCAGGCATTAATTTCCTTATCCTTGCTACACGTTCAGCATAAAGTTCCCTTCTGTACCTTCTTCGCATTAGGCCTAGTATTTTATTAGATCCGGATTGTAATGGAATATGAAAATGTGGCACAAATTTATCAGATGATGCAACAAAATCAATAATTTCATCCGTCAATAAATTAGGTTCTATTGATGAGATCCGGATCCGGTTAATATCCTTAATATCTCCAAGAGCTTTCAGAAGGTCAAAAAAATTATCCTCCCGTTCCCCGTTTCGAATACCGAAATCGCCAAGATTAACACCCGTCAGAACTATTTCTTTAACACCTGACGCTACTACTTCATTCGCCTGTTGTACAACATGAGAAATGGTATCACTTCTGCTGCTGCCTCTTGCCAATGGTATGGTACAAAACGTACAGGTGTAATCACATCCATCCTGTACTTTTAAAAACGTACGGGTTCTTTCGCCAATTGAGAAAGAAGGAATAAACTCTGTTGTTATTTCAATGGGCTGATTATAAATTCGGGTTTTTGCGTGCCTGGTCAGGTCGCTGATATATTCTATGATCCTGAACTTTTCAGCAGCACCAAGAACTATATCAACACCCGGAATTTCAGAAATTTCTTTTGGCTTAAGCTGGGCATAACAGCCCACAATTGCAATATAGGCTCCCGGAGAATACTTTAATGCTTCCTGTACAACTTTACGGCATTTTTTGTCTGCATGATCTGTAACTGAGCAGGTATTGATCAGGTAAATATCGGCCGGGTCAGTAAATGAAACGATTTCAAAACCCGACTCAGTAAACAAACGTCCGATTGCTGAGGTTTCAGAAAAATTTAATTTACAGCCAAGAGTATAAAATGCAACTTTTTTATTCATGACAAAGATCAAAGATACAAAAGGGAAGTGGAAAGTGGTTGTACGTTGTAGGTTATAAGTTTTAAGTTGGACATTAAGAGTGAAAGCATAAAGCTAAAAGCATTTCGTCGATCAGAAAGTTTTTGTTAACTGATAACTCGCAACTCACTCTCCCCAACGATAAGATTCATTCTCCAGCCCCGCCAAATCTATAACCCTGTTAACCACCGTTTCAGCAATTTCTTCAACTGTCTGAGGTAAACTATAGAAAGAGGGGCTTGCAGGACATATTATTCCGCCTGCTTCTGTAACAGTTTTCATATTGTTTATGTGGATAAGACTGTAAGGGGTTTCCCGGACTACAAGTATCAGCTTACGTCTTTCTTTCAGTATCACATCCGCTGCCCTTGTAACCAAGTCGTTTGAAATGCCAGATGCAACTCTTCCCAAAGTACCCATTGAGCATGGACAAACTATAAGTGTATCAAAACCAGCTGACCCCGATGCAAAAGGAGCATTAAAATCATGTTTATCAAAAAATCGAAAATCATACTTTTCATACAATTGGTTTCCCAACTCATGTTTCCATACATCTTTGGCATTGTCGGACATAACCACTCCAATTTCTTCGATTTGTGTTCTCAGAGCAAGCATTTTGTCTAACAATATTTTGGCATATACTGAGCCACTCGCTCCTGTTACAGCTATAGCTATTTTTCTTTTCATTTTTACAAAATTGTTGATTTACGGATTCAGAATGAAATTCCCAGAATGCAAATATCTTTCAATTTGATGATATAAAAAAGGGTCGGATACAAGTATCCGACCCTACATCTACCTATGAAAAACATGCCCTTTAGAAAGGCATAACAAATATA